>SVTI01000082.1 GCA_015063855.1 Oscillospiraceae bacterium | reverse complement strand
TAAGTTTGATTAAAGTAAGCCGTTCTACGGATAGTTAGCCAAAATGGCGATCTACTCATCCGTCATTGTCAGGGCTAAATGATAATTTTTTGTTTGCTGAAATTCACCTGACAATGCCACCTTCTCTGGCTAGAGAAGGCTTTTTGACAGTGCTCTTCGCATTATTTAAGACATATCGTTCCGGTAAACTGCTCGATAAACTATAATTTATCGTTTTCTTTATTTCGGGCATTGAACATCAAACACAATTAAGCTCCAAGCCCGAAGAGCAGGGTGCAGGGCAAAGCCCTGCCTGTAATTTGTCGTTCTGTTTATATACATAAAAACAGAGAACGAAATCGTAAGATTCCGTTCTCTGCTTGATTTGTATATATCAAATAACTTTTTTAACGTATAGAATTTGCTTAATATTTTATCATTCCCTCAACGCCTGTTGCGGCAAGGTCTGCCTTGTTTTCACAAGCGCCCTTGAGGGTAAGCTCATAGCCTGTAGCGTAAAAACAGTCGGCAAAGGTCTCGGGGGTAGCGTTGATCTCTACCTCTCCCTTCATGGAAAGACAGCCGTAGAATGCTCCGTCGATATGCTTGACAGATTCGGGAATAACGGGTGCTGCGGTAAGAGCGGCACAGCCGTAAAATGCATGTGTCATGGTAACTACCGATTCGGGTATAGCGGGAGCATACTGAAGATTTACACAATCCTTAAAGCAAGCGTTAACTGAAACAACAGGATCACCGTTAATGCTCTCGAGAACAGCGGTCAATATAGTCTCGCTCTTCTTATCATCAGCAACAGTAACCGTCCAGCCTGCCACACCGTCAAACATAGCACCATCGGTATATGTGTACTTATAATCGGTATAATAGAATTCGTCTCCGTTAGCTGTCACGGGAAATTCGGTTTTACCGTCTTCGGATGCGATAATTCCGCTTAATGCACCTCTTGAATGATATCTTGAGCCTGCAGGAAGTGTTGTCGCGGGATTCAAAAGCTCATTAATTTTTTCTTCCTCTTCGGGCTCATCCTCACTCGGAGGAGCCTCATTATTTACCGTTGTATTGGTTTCTTTAGCACCCGTTTCCTTATTATCCTTGCTATTCTTATTACAGGAAACAAGACCAACAGATAAAATTAATGCAAGAATAAAGGACGTTAACTTTAAAGCCTTCATTTTTTCTCTTCTCCTTATCAGGTCATTTTTTCCTGTTTGACTTTTTTGTCAATTACATGACGGGAAGCAAGCTCACGCTTGATATCGTCAACAGAGATACCCATCTCGATCATCATAACCATGATGTGATATGTAAGGTCTGCAACCTCATAGATCGTTTCCTTCTTATCATCAGCCTTACCTGCGATAATGACCTCTGTACATTCCTCGCCAACCTTTTTAAGGATCTTATCAATGCCCTTTTCAAAAAGATATGTGGTGTAAGATCCTTCCTTCTTCTCCACCTTTCTGCCAACGAGCATATCATAGAGAGAATAGAGAGAAAACTCGGAAAGCTCTTCGCTTTCGTATACAGGGTTAAAGAAGCAGGAGTCACTGCCTGTATGGCAAGCGGGACCGTTTTTCTTAACCTTGATAAGAAGGGTATCGTTATCACAATCGGAGGTAATCGAAACTATGTGCTGAACGTTGCCTGAGCTCTCGCCCTTTCTCCAAAGGCACTTTCTGGAGCGAGACCAGAAACAGGTCTTGCCCTCCTTCATGCTTATCTCAAGGCTTTCCTTATTCATATATGCCATCATAACAACCTTCTGTGTCTCGGCATCAACGATTATAGCAGGAATAAGCCCCTTTTCATCATATTTTAATTCATCAATATTTATCATAATATTTCTCCTTTACAGCCTTACGGTAATACCCTTTGCCGCAAGCTCTTTTTTAAGATCGGGGATTGCAACCTCACCGAAATGGAATATAGAAGCCGCAAGACCTGCATCTACCTTGGGAAGTGTGTTGAACAGAGTTACAAAATCCTCCATACAACCTGCACCGCCCGATGCAATCACGGGAACGTTTACAACGTTACATACAGCCTCAAGCATTTCAAGGTCAAAGCCGTTCTTAACACCGTCGGTATCAATAGAATTAAGCACTACCTCGCCTGCACCGTTACCAACGCATCTCTTTACCCATTCAATGGCATCCATACCCGTATTCTCTCTGCCGCCCTTGGCAAATACACGGAAGGTTCCGTCTACACGCTTGGCATCGATAGAGATAACAACACACTGGTCACCGTAGCGCTTAGCCGCCTCACCGATAAGCTCAGGATTACGGATAGCGCCCGAGTTAACACTTACCTTATCCGCACCGCAGGAAAGAACTCTTTCAAAATCGGAAAGCTCGTTGATTCCGCCGCCAACGGTCAAGGGGATGAATATGGTTTTTGCAACCTGAGTTAAGATATCGGTAAAAAGGCCTCTGCCTTCTGCAGATGCTGTGATATCGTAGAATACCAGCTCATCGGCACCGTTATCGCTGTAATACTTACCGAGGGTAACGGGATCGTTTACGTCTCCCAAGCCCTCAAAGTTTACACCCTTTACCACTCTGCCGTTCTTAACGTCAAGACAAGGAATAATACGTTTAGTTATCATGCCTCTACCTCCTCACAAAGCTCGACAGCCTCTTTTAAATCAATATTGTTGGTATAGAGAGCCTTACCTAAAATAGCACCGTATACACCGATCTTTTTAAGCTCTGCTACATCGTCAATGGTAGTAACACCACCGGATGCCACAAAGTCTATCTTAAACTCCTTTGAGAGTCTGCGATATAATTCAAGATTTGTACCCTTTAAGGCACCGTCCTTTGAGATATCTGTACAAATAACGGTCTTAACGCCCAACTCCTCGAGCTGACGGCAGAAATCAAAGCAATTAAGCTCCGAGAGCTCTGTCCATCCCTTGATAGCAACAAGCTCGTCTTTAATATCAACGCCAACAGCAACCTTATCGCCGTATTTTGCAACAGCTTCTTTTAAAAATTCAGGATCCTTAACTGCTGCAGTGCCGAGAATAACACGGGAAACACCGATGGAGATATATCTTTCGACAACCTCCATATTGCGGATACCTCCGCCAACCTCAACAAGCAGTCCTGTTTCGGCAACAATTCTCTTGATAGTTTCAAGATTGGGAGTTGTACCGTCCTTTGCACCCTCAAGGTCTACAAGGTGAAGCCATTTCGCACCCTTATCGTAAAACTCGCGGGCAAATTCCCAAGGCTTATCCGAATAAACGGTCATCTGATTATAATCACCCTTAAAAAGGCGAACCGCTTTTTTATCATAAAGATCAATAGCAGGAAGTATTACCATTTTATCCTCCAATCTCACAGAAAGCACGAAGGATATTAAGTCCTACTTTTCCGCTTTTTTCGGGATGGAACTGTGTGCCGTAAACATTTCCCTTTTCAACCGAAGCAGTCAAGGGAATAGAATATTCTGTTTCGGCACTCACGCAATCCTTATCCGCCTTGGCATAGAAGGAATGAACGAAATAAACACAGTCACCCTCGTTAATATACTTATATAATTTACTCTTTTCACCCTTAAAGATAAGGGCGTTCCAGCCGATATGAGGAACCTTAAGAGAAGGATCGACTTCGGGGGTCATATCCACAACCTCACCGGGGATAAAACCAAGACCGTCACACTCGCCGTATTCATAGCTCTTGGTATGAAGCATCTGCATACCAAGGCATATACCAAGCAGCGGCTTGCCCTTGGCAACCTCAGTTTTAACAACGTCAGCCATTCCCGATTCGAAAAGCTTTTTAGCCGCATCGGGAAATGCGCCAACACCGGGGAGGATTATATGAGAAGCCTGCGCTATAACCTCGGGATCGGAGGTTACAACAGCCTCTTCGTTTATATAGGCAAGGGAGCTTTTAAGCGAGAAAAGATTTCCCACACCGTAATCAATTATTGCAACCATTAAAGAACTCCCTTTGTAGACGGAATCTCGTCTTTGTATTTTTCGTCAATTTCTGTAGCGGCATTCATAACTCTGCCAAGTGCCTTAAATATCCCCTCGATAATATGGTGGGTATTTCTGCCCGTTATAAGACGAACATGGAGAGTGATCTTTGCTTCACGAACAAAGCCTAAAAGAAATTCCTCCACAAGCTCTGTATCAAAATCACCAACCTTGTTTGCGGGCAATTCAACCGCATAACCGAGATAATCTCTGCCCGAAATATCGGTGGCAACAAGCACCAATGTCTCATCCATGGGAAGGGTTATATCCGCATAGCGCTTGATTCCCTTTTTATCGCCCATAGCCTCGGCAAATGCCTTACCTAAGCAGATACCGATATCCTCTACGGTATGATGATAGTCAACGTATGTATCGCCATCGCAGTTAAGATCTAATCCAAATCTGCCGTGACGTGCAAATAGAGTGAGCATGTGGTCAAGAAAACCGCATCCGCTGTTTATATTAGCCTCACCGCCTTCAAGGGTGAGAGTAAGGGATATCTTTGTTTCCGCAGTATCTCTTTTTATTGTTGAAGTTCTCATTTTGCACATCCTTTCTTTGCTAATATATCATCTATGGTACTGACAAGCACCTGCATCTGTTCCTTTGTTCCTATGGTAATGCGGTTATAATCCGCAATTTCTGCCTTTGAGAAATGACGGACAAGAACGCCCCTTGATTTTAACTCAAGATAGATTTCTTCACCGCCTATACTTTCATGCTTTGCAAAAATAAAGTTCGCATAGGAATCGGTCATTGTAAAGCCGCGCTTTTTAAGCTCGGTAACCGTATATTCCCTCGCCTCTATAATATCCTTGGCGCGGTCGAAATAATAACTGTCGCTGTCTATTGCCGCTTCGCCCGCTAAGAGCGAAAGACGGTTGATATTATAGGGATTTGTGGAGAATTTGATCTTTTCAAGATCAGAGATAAGCTCCTTTGAAGCAATGGCAAAGCCTAATCTTGCACCTGCAAGGCATCTTGACTTGGAGAAGGTACGAACCACAAGAAGGTTATCGTATTCGTGAACCAATTCCACACAGCTCTCACCGCCAAAGTCTATATATGCCTCATCGATAAGAACAACATTATCTCTGTTTGTATCAAGTATCTTCTTCACATCCTCCACAGATAACAAAAGACCCGTGGGAGCGTTGGGATTTGCGATAACAACAGTTCTTTTCGCATTAAAATAATCGCTTATATCTATTGAAAAATCCTCTTTTAGGGCAACTTCCTTTGAATCAAGGGAGTAAAGTGCTGCATAAACCTCATAAAAGCCGTAGCTGATCTTGGGATATGTAACTCCGCACTTTTCGTCACAGAATGCCATAAAAGCAAAGTTAAGAATGTCATCCGAGCCGTTGGAAACAAATATGTTCTCCACACCGAAGCCGTAACGCTTTGCCAATCTCTCCTTTAATCCCTTTGCTGTGGGATCGGGATAAAGATTAAGACGTGCTACCTCCTCAGAATTAACCGCATTTATAACCTCCTGTGAGGGAGGAAAAGGGGATTCGTTTGTATTAAGCTTTACATATTGCATATCGCGGGGCTGTTCTCCGGGAACATATTCCTCAAGCGAATCAAACCTCGCACTCATAAATCTACTCATTGTATGTCCTTTAATTTGTTTTTCTTCTTACAGTAACCGATCTTGCATGAGCCGAAAGTCCTTCACGCTCTGCGAAGTATTCTATATCGGATGCAACATTCATTAAGGCATCCTTGGTATAATATGTGTAAGAATATTTCTTTATAAAATCATCCACAGAAAGGGGACTGGAAAAACGAGCCGTACCGCCCGTAGGAAGAGTGTGGTTTGTTCCCGCAAAATAGTCACCCAATGCCTCGGGAGTATTTTTACCGAGGAATACAGAGCCTGCATTTCTGATCTTATCAAGATACTGCATAGGCTCGTCAACACAAATTTCAAGATGTTCGGGAGCAATATCATTGGCAATATCAATACACTCATCAATGCTCTCACAGATGATTATCTTTCCGTTGTTATCAACCGATGTTCTGGCGATATCCTCACGGGGGAGAACAGAAAGCTGAACCTCAAGCTCCTTTGCAACTCTATTGGCAAGATCTCTTGAGGGAGTAACAAGCACGGCACTTGCCATACGATCATGCTCTGCCTGAGAGAGAAGGTCTGCGGCAACATTCTTCTCGTCACAGCTTTCGTCTGCTACGATAAGAATTTCACTGGGACCTGCAATCATATCGATATTAACAATACCGAACACCTGACGCTTAGCCTCTGCAACAAATGCGTTACCGGGGCCAACGATCTTATCAACCTTAGGAACAGACTCTGTGCCGTAAGCAAGGGCAGCAATAGCCTGCGCACCGCCTGCCTTAAAGATACGGTCAACACCTGCAATCTTTGCCGCACAAAGAATAATAGGATTGATCTTACCCTCTGAATTTGGTGGTGTGGTCATAACGATCTCGTCAACACCTGCAATTTTAGCAGGAATACAGTTCATAAGAACAGAGGAGGGATAAGCCGCAGTACCGCCGGGAACATAAAGACCCGCACGCTGTAAGGGAATTATCTTCTGACCGAGAATACAGCCGTCATCCTTGTTTATTCTAAAGCCCTCACGCTTCTGATGCTCATGATAGAAAATAATATTCTTTGCCGCCTTCTCCATAACTGAGATAAATTCGGCATCTACCGTAGACCAAGCCTCGTCGATTTCTTCCTTTGTAACCTCAAGGGAAGTAAGGGCACATTTATCAAACTTTTCTTCATATTTTTTAACTGCTGTGTCACCGTTTTCGATAACATCGGCAATTATATTTCTGACAATATCGCAAACATCGGGAGATGAGGTGGAACGAATAAAAATATCCTCATTTCTCATGTTTGCTCTTTCGTAAATCTTTATCATTTTTTAAGCTACGCGTTGATCTCTCTGTTTTGACACCAAAAATCATCCGCGTCCTTTCGTTTGGTGTAGCTTTATGCTTTTGCTTCATTAACATAGCCTGCAATCTTGTTCACAAGCTCTGTTACAGCCTCATATTTAAATTTATAGCTTGCCTTGTTGGCAATAAATCTTGCGCTGATATTAACTATATCTTCATAAGGACAAAGATCGTTCTCCAAAAGAGTTTTACCCGTTTCTACGATATCAACGATAACGTCGGAAAGTCCTAATATCGGAGCAATTTCGATAGAACCATTGAGCTTGATTATATCGATCTCTCTTCCCTTTTTGAGATAATAGTCTCTTGCAATATTAGGAAACTTGGTAGCAACGATAAGGCTTCTGGCAGTATTATCACGAAAATCCTTTTTTGCGGCAACTGCCATACGGCACTTACCCATTCCCATATCAAGAAGCTCATAGACCTCGGGAGAATACTCAAGGAGAATATCCTTACCGCAAACACCAACGTCCGCCGCTCCTCTTTCAACATATATCGCAACATCAGAGGGCTTAACCCAGAAATAGCGGATACCCGTTTCCTCATTTTCAAAAATAAGCTTTCTGTTCTGCTCATGAATCGAGGGACAGGTGTAGCCTGCGCTTTCAAAGATATCAAGCACCTTTTCGCCAAGTCTGCCCTTTGGGAGAGCAACATTTATCATCGTCTTAGCCATTCTTGTTGCCTCCTAAGTCTATCAAATTCTTATATTTAAGTCCTTTTGGAACATCGCGCATAGCGGACACTCTCTTACCGCTTGCAACTATCTCGTTTACCTTAGCGCAAAGCTCGGCAATATTAGAATCGCCGTCATAGAGAATAAGGGTATCCACCTCATTGAATTCCTTATCTGCCAAAAGCTGTTCGAGCGCATCAAAATAGATAGCAAAGCCTATAGCACCGCAATCCTTATTGAAACGCTTCATAAGGTTATCGTAGCGTCCGCCCGAAAGAACCTTACGGGGTACTCCGTGGATATATCCTGCAAAGGTGAAGCCGTTATAGTAACGGTCGTCACTGATGACCGAAAAGTCAAAACGGATATGCTCTGTTATACCGGAAGATGAAAGTGCCGCCATAAGCTGGCGAAGCTCCATTAAAGCCTTATCAGTCTCATCGTTTATATTCAGTAATTCAAGCTCCGAAAATGCTTTATCGGGTGCTGCATAAATGGATGCAAGGTGAATAAGCATTTCGGTAAGATCATTTGAAACTCCGTTTTCCTTACATGCAGAATTTATCATATGGAGATTCTTTTCTCCGATATAACTCATTATATCTGCTTTTTTTGTGTGGGAAAGATTTGCTTCAGAGAGAAGCTGAGTTGCAAAGCTCATATGAGAAAGGTCGATAACGTAATCTTCATCGAGAAGCTCAAGGCTCTTTGCAGCAAGGGTAATCACCTCGGCACAGGAATAAGCATCAAGATTACCGATAGATTCAAGACCAACCTGCATTATTTCCTTATATTCATGAGTCTTAGCCGCAACTCTGTAAACGTTTTCGGAATAGTAAAGCTTATGCAACCCCGACTCGGGTGAAGAATTCTTAACTATAGAAAGAGTTACGTCAGGCTTAAGCGCCATAAGCTTACCGTTGGTATCGGTAAAGGTTATCACGTTATCGCTTACAAGAAAGTTTTTATTATTTGCATAGAGGTCGTACTCCTCAAATCTGCTCATCTTAAAGCTTGTGTAGCCATAGGATGAGTAGAGCTTTTTGAGAGCTACGAGAGCAGATTCCTCTGTTGTGACCTTATTTCGCATATTTTATCCTTTAACCGTTGATAAGCTTAACGAGAACTGCCTTCTGAGCGTGCAGTCTGTTTTCTGCTTCGTCAAATATCTCGTCTGCGTGCTCTTCGAATACCTTAGCGGTGATCTCTTCCTCACGGTGTGCAGGGAGACAGTGAAGAACCATTGCGTCCTTTGCGGCAACAGCCATAACCTCGTCATTTATCTGATAGCCTGCAAAATCCTTTTCTCTCTTAGCCTTTTCAGCCTCCTGACCCATGGAAGCCCATACGTCGGTATAGAGAACGGTTGCACCCTTTGCAGCAGCAAGGATATCGGAGGTACATTCAAACTCGCCGTTTTCCGAAGCCCACTTCATGATCTCTGCATCCGGCTTATAATCATCGGGACAAGCAATGGAAACCTTCATACCCATCTTAATACCGCCAACGATAAGGGAGTTAGCCATATTGTTACCGTCACCGATAAAGCAAAGCTTGTTACCCTCGATCTGACCTCTGTGCTCACGAATGGTGAGAAGGTCAGCAAGAACCTGACAGGGATGAGCATAGTCTGTTAAGCCGTTGATGATCGGAATAGAGCCATACTCTGCGAGAGCCTCAACCTCAGCCTGCTCAAAGGTTCGGATCATGATTGCATCAAGATAACGTGAAAGAACTCGCGCCGTATCCTCTACGGGCTCACCGCGACCGATCTGAAGATCGTTCGAGGAAAGGAAGAGGGCGGAACCGCCGAGATCGTACATACCAACCTCAAATGAAACTCTTGTACGGGTGGAGGACTTCTGGAAGATCATACCGAGAGTTTTACCCTTTAACAGGTGGTGCTCTATGCCATTACGCTTTTCATATTTCAACTGGTCTGCTAAATTAAGAATTTCAACGATCTCCTGCTTGGAGAGATCCATTAATTTAAGTAAATGCTTCATTGGGAAATAACCTCCGATAAAATGTTAAGAGCTTTTTTAAGTAAATCTATATCAATGTTGAGAGGAGGAAGTAATCTTACCTTATCCTTTGCGGTAAGCACAAGCACACCTCTGTCAAGACATTCAAGCATTATCTGCTTTGCGTCCTTTTTGCACTTTATGCCAAGCATAAGTCCGAGTCCGTCAACGCTTTCAACTTTTTCAAGCTTGGAAAGTGTTTCTTTAATTATGTTATGGCGTTCTTCAACACCCTTTAATAGTTCGTCATCTATACGGGAAATGATGTTTACCGCACCTGCCGCGCACACGGGATTGCCACCAAAGGTTGAACCGTGAGAACCTGGTGTGTAAACCTCTGCGGTCTTCTCGGAGAAAAGAGTTGCACCGATGGGAAGTCCGCCGCCAAGACCCTTGGCAGTGGAGATGATATCGGGCATAATATCATAGTTCATATAGCCATATAGCTTACCCGTTCTGCCGTTACCTGTCTGAACCTCGTCGATTACAAGGAGCATATCCTTTTCCTCGCAGAGCTTGGCAACACCTTGAACAAATTCCTTTGAAAGAACGAAAACGCCGCCCTCTCCCTGAACTACCTCCATCATAACCGCACAGCAGTTATTTTCCTCGGAGAGTCTCTTTACATCATCAAGATTATTAGCCTCTGCATACACAAAGCCCTCGGTAAAGGGATCAAACTCTGTGTGGAAGCTGTCCTGACCCGTTGCGGAAAGAGTTGTTATAGTTCTTCCGTGGAAGCTGTTCTTCAAGGTGATAATTGTATATCTTCCCTTTCCGTATTTTAGGAAAGAGTATCTTCTTGCAGCTTTGATAGCACATTCGTTTGCCTCACCGCCGGAGTTAGAGAAGAACACCTTCTTCATACCCGTTTTTTCGCAGAGAAGCTGCGCTAACCTTGCACAAGGTTCTGTGTAATAGTAGTTAGAGGTATGAGCAAACTTGTCTATCTGCTCCTTTAAGGCATCTATCCATTCGGCATCAGAAAAACCAAAGGTATTTACCGCTATGCCGGAGCCTAAATCTATGTATTCTTTATTATTTTCATCATAGCAAAGCGCACCCTTACCGCCTACTATCTCAAGGGGAAGTCTGCCGTAGGACTTTGCTACGTAGAGAGAATCTAATTCTTTTGTATTCATTGTTTTTCT
>SVTI01000081.1 GCA_015063855.1 Oscillospiraceae bacterium | reverse complement strand
AACGAGGAAAACACTATGAAATGTATCAAAGGCGGTATAATTGTATTACCGAAGGGTACCGTAGAAGGCAAGGCGGTGCTCTATGATGAAAAAATTTTAGGAATAGTCGATGAAAAGGATATTCCCTCAGATGCAGAGATCATCTGTGCCAAGGGCTGTTACGTAGCACCCGGTCTGGTTGACGTACACATTCACGGCTATATGAATGAAGATGCTTCCGACGGTAAGCCTGAAGGTGTCCGTAAGATGGCTGAGGGTGTGGTAAAGAACGGTGTCACCACCTTCCTGCCCACCACAATGACAGTATCCATGGATGAGATCAATGCAGCACTTGATATCTGCCGTTCTCTCAAGGAGGAATCCAAGAGCTGGAAGGGCGCATATATCGCAGGTGTAAATGCGGAGGGGCCCTTCATCAACGCATCCAAGAAGGGCGCACAGGCAGAGGAGCATATCAAGGCCCCCGATGCTGACTGGGTTATAAAGAACAGCGATATCATCAAGCTCGTTACCATCGCTCCCGAGACCGAGGGCGGATATGAGGCAATAAAGAAGATCAGAGAAAACTCTGATGTAAGAGTGTCTGTAGGTCATACAGATGCTACATTTGAACAGGCAAACAAAGCATTTGAATGTGGTGCAGATCACGTAACACATCTCTTTAATGCACAGACAGCACTTCACCACCGCAAGCCCGGTGTGGTTGGTGCAGGTCTTGCAAGTGATGCTTATGCAGAGCTTATAGCAGACACCTTCCATGTTCATCCGGGACTCTTCTCCCTTGTTGCAAAGTGCAAGGGTGACAAGCTGGTTCTCATAACCGACTGTACCAGAGCAGGCGGTATGCCTGACGGCGAGTACTCACTCGGCGGTCAGCCTATCTTCTTAAAGGGCATTCAGTGCCTTTTAGCAGACGGCACTATCGCAGGAAGCGTATTGAAGCTCAACGAGGCGGTAAAGAACGTTCTCGACAATACAGATCTCTCTGTAGCCGAGGTAGTTGCGGCTGCATCCCTTAACCCCGCCAACTCTATCGGCATGGGTGATACAAAGGGCTCGATCGAAGAAGGTAAGGATGCAGACATCATTATCGCAGATATGAATTTTGAAATAAAGAAAACTATTATCCAAGGAGAAGTAAGATATGAAGCTTAAGGTAGAAGCAATTTTAGATAAGGGTTTTAAGCCCATGATGCTCGTTTACCGCGAATTCACAGAAGGTGCAAAGGCGGCAGGCGGTTCCAAGCTTGTAATTGGTATTGAAAGAAACAAGGGTTATGTTAGCGCATTTGAAACCGTTATCTATCCCGAAGGCACAGGTCACGATGATGAAAACTATGAATTTATCGAAAGAATCGTTAAGTCCCTTCTTTGGGTACGCGGCGGTCACAAGGTAATTATTGCAGGTTCCAAGCTTATCGCAGACAAGCTTGGCGAAGCTTATTCCGCAGAAGGTGCAAGAGCATTTGACTTTGACTTCATGGCAGGTGTTTATGAAACACCCTTCACCGTAGAATACAGAGATATTGCAGATGCTCCCGTAACAAGCGAGAGTGCTACTCCCGTTGGCCGTCACCTTGACGGTTGCCGTATCGGCTTTGATGCAGGTGGAAGTGACAGAAAGGTTTCTGCAGTTATCGACGGCAAGAGCGTATACAGCGAAGAGGTCGTTTGGTTCCCCAAGACCAATTCTGACCCTCAGTATCACTATGACGGAATCCTTTCCGCTATGAAGTCTGCGGCAGAGCACATGCCCAGAGTTGATGCTATCGGTGTTTCCTCCGCAGGTGTTTATGTAGACAACAAGATCATGGTCGCTTCCCTTTTCTTGAAGGTTCCCAAAGACCAGTTTGATCCCAAGTGTAAGAATATGTACATCGATGTTGCCAAGGAATTCGGAGATGTTCCCCTTGAGGTTGCAAACGACGGTGACGTTACTGCCCTTGCAGGTGCTATGGATCTCGGTGACAACAACGTTCTCGGTATCGCAATGGGTACAAGCGAGGCAGGCGGTTATGTTGACGGTATCGGCAATATCACCGGTTGGTTAAACGAGCTTGCATTCGTTCCCTGCGACTTCTCTAAGGAAGCTATGGTTGACGAGTGGTCGGGCGACTACGGCTGCGGCGTTAAGTACTTCTCGCAGGATGCTGTTATCAAGCTTGCTCCTGCGGCAGGTATCGAGCTTGACGAAAGCCTTTCTCCCGCCGAGAAGCTCAAGGTCGTTCAGGGCCTTATGGCAGAGGGCGATGAAAGAGCTGCAAAGATCTATGATACCATCGGTGTTTACTTTGGTTACACCATCGCATATTACTCTCTCTTCTATGATATAAAGCATGTTCTTATCATGGGTAGAGTTACCTCCGGTGAAGGCGGTGTTATCCTTCTCGACAGAGCTAAAGAAGTTCTTGCAAAGGAATTCCCCGAGCTTAACGAAAAGATCACTCTCCACATCCCCGACGAAAACAGCCGCCGTGTCGGTCAGTCTGTTGCGGCTGCAAGCCTTCCCGAAATTAACTAATCACAATTTTAAATTTTACTAAATAAATTGTACCCTCGCGGTACAATTTATTTGTATAGGAGATAATTATGAACGTAGATTTCAGAACAGAGTACCCCCGCCCCCAATTTGTCCGCAAGAATTGGCTCTGCCTTAACGGTGTTTGGGATTTCACAATAGACGATGCCCACAATGGCGAATATCTCGGTTATCAGTTGAAAACCGAATTTGATAAGAAAATAAACGTTCCCTATTGCCCTCAGTCCGAGCTTTCGGGATTGGGCATCAAGGAATTTATCAAGGGTGTATGGTATACCAGAAGCTTTACCGTTCCCGCAGACTGGAGAGAGGGCGGCAAACGCACTATACTCCATATTGATGCCTGCGACTATTTCACCAAGGTGTTTATAAACGGCAAGGAAATAGGCACACACCGCGGTGGTTACACAGGATTTTCCTTTGATATTACCGATGCCCTTGTTGAAGGCGAAAACCGCATCACCGTTAATGCTATAGACGATGAAAAGGATAAAAAGATCGCCAGCGGTAAGCAGTCTACCGAATTTTCTTCCTATGAGTGTTTCTATACAAGAACTACAGGTATATGGCAGTCTGTATGGCTTGAAAACAAGCCCGAATCCTTTATCAAGAATGTTAAGATGACCCCCAATGCCAAGGAGGGTGAGCTTCGCCTTGAGGTTAGCACAAAGAACGCAGAGCTTATGACCTTTAAGGCAGAGGTATCCTTCAAGGGTGAGCATATTATAACCGCAGAGAGACAGATTGATTGGGACAATGCGGCATTCAGTATTATTATCCCCGAGGACAAAAGATATCTCTGGGATACAGAGACTCCCAACCTCTATGACATCAAATTCACTCTTGGTGACGACGTGGTTGAAAGCTACTTCGGTCTTCGTGATATAGCTTTACGCAAGGGAGTTACATATCTCAACGGCAAGGCTATATTCCAGCGCCTTGTTCTTGATCAGGGCTTCTATCCCGACGGTCTCTATACCGCTCCCTCGGACAAGGAGCTTGAAGCTGACGTACTTCGCGGTCTTGAAATGGGATTCAACGGAGCAAGACTTCATATGAAGTTCTTCGAGCCTCGTTTCCTGTATCACGCAGACCGACACGGCTATATGGTATGGGGTGAATATCCCTGCTGGGGTCTTGACACCTGCAATCATGATACCATTTTTGCAAGTATGCCTCAGGAATGGCTGGAAATGATCCTGCGTGACTACAACCACCCTGCAATCATCGGTTGGGCACCCATGAACGAAACAGGCTATCTGGTTGACCACGAATGCACAAAGTTCCTCTTTGATTTAACAAAGGCTTATGACCCCAACCGTCTCTTCATCGGTGTTTCCGGCTGGGCTCATGTTCCCGGAACATACGATATGTGTGATACCCACGATTACGAGCAGGATGTGGAAACCTTCCGTAACACTTATATGCCTCTTGCCGAGGGTAAAGCAATAAGTATTCCCGACGGTTATACCCGTTGGAAAAAGATGATGCTTGAAACAAATGAAGTATGCTTCCTTTCCGAATTTGGCGGTGCATCTTGGGTTATTGATGATGATAAAAAGGATGAGGATTGGGGCTACGGTAATGCTCCCAAAACCGAAGAGGAGTTCATTGAACGTTACAGAGGTCTCTGTAATGCACTCTTTGATAACAAGGCTATCGGTGCGTTCTGTTATACGCAGCTTTATGATATCGAGCAGGAAATCAACGGTCTCTATACCTATGACCGCCGTCCTAAGTTTGATCCTAAGGTTATTAGTGAGATAACAAGGATGAAGTCGGTGGTGGAAGAATAACATTATTGCTTTTTGCTATTACCAAATTACATGACAAAAGCTTTTCGCCGTTTTGCGAAAAGCTTTTTTATTATATTGTTACTTTTAATTTTTAATTCTTATAATAACAGTTTTCTTATTAAGCTTTCGGCATATCTCTATTAATGACTTCGTACCTCGACTTTCTTCATCCCAAAAGCATACAATTAAATCCGCACTTTTCACCATTTCTTTATTGCGTATTGGTCCGGCGGCTCGTCCATATCTTTTCCAATCAGCAGAAAAATATTCGATCTCATATCCATTCTTTCGTGCATATTCCTCACCTATCCGATCTGCTCCGCGGCACTTACCAGAAATAAAAGTAATCTTTTCATCTTTTGGAATTGCCGTTATTATATCATCAAGCTTATTTGCCGATTCATGATAATCGTTATAATATCTACACCCTGCAACAACGATCTTCAAATTCACACCACTCCGTTTTATATATTTATATAAGTATATACTTAATTAACAGAATTGTCAAGAGAGTATATGTTTAATAAAATATGTATGAGGTGAATAATGTAAATATGATAACATTAATTCTTGATAAAACACTAACAGAAATGAGTATTAGCCGGTATGAGCTTTCTAAAAGAACTGGTATCAATTATCAAATCATTGACAATTATTATAAAAACAAAGTGAAGCGTTACGACGGTTATGTACTAAACAGGATCTGTGAAGCTCTTGATTGTCCTATAGAAAAAATAATTAAATACTCAAAATAATACTCTTCACTTCGCAAAATAGTGCAAAAGCCACTCGATTGACCGAGTGGCTTTTTTGTCTATTATTATAGATTTAATCAACCGAGCAAATATTTAAAAAACTGCCGTCATTTTCTTCACAACAAACACCTAACTTTTACATCTTATTTATATGAGCGCTTTCTTTTTAATATATAGGAAATCGCTTAATTTCATGCAGTATGTTTTCACTATGAAACAGACGAATTTCGGTGCGTCCGGCGGCGCTTTTTCATGATCTTAAAAACAAATAAAAGTATAATACAACCAAGTGCAACGCCGGCGGAATCTATAAGTACATCACGCACCTCACCACTTCTGCCGGGGACGAACCTCTGATGTATTTCATCGCTTATGGCATAGAGAACACCTACAACAAAGGCTATACCGAGACGGTAACGATTTTTATTGGTATGGGGACACACAGCCGCACCGATAAGTACAGAGAGTATGGTATATGCACTGAAATGGGCTGTCTTTCTGATATAAAACTGATATCGCTCGGTCATCTCGAACTGTTCCTCGTGAGACCAGGAGTCAAACTCGGGTTGGATAATTCTGCACAGCTTCTTAACTATTCTGCCGCTGGTCTCGGAGGACACCTCTGCCGGTTCGGCAGACAAAGAATAGATAAAATACATCCAACCGATAACTGCTGAGATAAGCAATATTGAAATTATAGCTTTCTTTTTCATTTATTTCTGACCTTTTTTAATTTATATATTACTAATAGCAAAAGTATAAACAGCACTGAACCGATAATAACACCCACAGAATCTATCAGTATATCTTTGATAAGAAAGGACCTTCCGGGAATGAAATATTGATGGGTCTCATCACTTACGGCATAAATAATGCCTATAATACCCGAAAACAGAAATATCCTGTTCTTTTTTTTAGTATACAGTGATATTGCCATAGCAAGTAAACCGCCGAGAACTACATATAAAAACAGGTGGGCTAATTTTCTCATTAACTGCTCATAGTGAGCAATAAGCCATGAATCCTTTTTGTATTCAAAGCGTTCGGGAGTAAGGTCTACATTTTTATATACCGTTTCGGCAACCGCCTCGCTAACCTTACCCGATGCCTGACTCGACTGGTGGGACAGATAGAATATCCCCGACATCCATATTATAACCAAGGTCCAGATTATAACCTTTATGATCTTTATTTTCATAATACCTATATAATTACAAACAAGGAAAGTCCGAGGACTTTCCTTGCAATGTAATTGATTATAAATTACTCGTTGATTTCGATAACAACGCCGGAACCTACGGTTCTACCACCCTCACGGATAGCGAAACGGAGACCCTTCTCAATAGCGATAGGAGTGATGAGCTCAACGTTCATATCTACGTTATCGCCGGGACGGCACATTTCGGTGCCTTCGGGAAGAGTGATGATACCGGTAACGTCAGTTGTTCTGAAGTAGAACTGAGGTCTGTAGCCGGAGAAGAAGGGCTTCTTACGGCCGCCTTCCTTTTCGGTAAGAACGTAAACCTGACCAACGAACTTGGTGTGAGGCTTGATGGAGCCGGGCTTACAGAGAACCTGACCTCTTTCGATACCCTTCTTATCGATACCACGGAGAAGGAGACCTACGTTGTCACCAGCTTCAGCCTGATCCATCATCTTGTGGAACATTTCAACACCGGTGATAGTGGTGGTCTGAGGCTTATCGTTAGTAAGACCAACGATTTCAACAACGTCACCAACCTTAACAGTACCACGCTCTACTCTACCGGTAGCAACGGTACCACGACCGGAAATGGAGAATACGTCCTCTACAGGGAGAAGGAAGTCGAGGTCAGCCTTTCTCTCAGGAGTAGGAATGTATTCATCAACTGCTTTCATAAGCTCAACGATAGGAGCGTACTCAGGAGAGTTGATATCCTTGGACTCGGAGAGAAGTGCTTCTCTTGCGGAACCACGAACGATAGGAAGATCGTCGCCGGGGAAGTCGTACTGAGAAAGAAGATCTCTGATCTCCATCTCAACGAGCTCGAGGAGCTCTTCGTCATCAACAAGGTCTGTCTTGTTCATGAATACAACGAGAGCGGGAACGTCAACCTGACGAGCGAGAAGTACGTGCTCACGAGTCTGCTGAAGAGGACCGTCAGTACCTGCAACAACGAGGATAGCGCCGTCCATCTGAGCAGCACCTGTGATCATGTTCTTAACGTAGTCGGCGTGGCCGGGGCAGTCAACGTGAGCGTAGTGACGAGCGTCGGTTTCATACTCAACGTGACGGGTGTTAATTGTAATACCTCTTTCTCTTTCTTCGGGAGCGTTGTCGATCTGGTCATAAGCCTGGAACTCGATCTTCTCGTTTGTAAGAGAGAGAGTCTTTGTGATAGCTGCTGTAAGTGTGGTCTTACCGTGGTCAACGTGACCGATAGTACCAATGTTAACGTGGGGTTTCGTTCTGACGAATTTTTCCTTTGCCATTTTTCTATTCCTCCTAGAATATATATTTTTTAATTAGTTTTTTATTTAATTACCTAACCGTAAGACAAGCTTACGGTCAGGTATGTTACACTTTCGTGTTACGACTGCATATTAACTATACAATCATGTGATCGTAAATACCAATAACCAAGCTATACCCGATTATGGCAGCGACAACTTGCCGATTAGCCCTGTGTTCTGGTCTTTACGATGCCCTCGAGGATAGACTTGGGAACTTCCTGGAAGTGGCTGGGCTCCATAGAGTACTGACCACGACCCTGAGTCTTGGATCTAAGCTCTGTAGCGTAACCGAACATCTCGGACAGAGGTACCATAGCGTTGATCTGGGAAGCTCCGGGGATAGACTCCATGGACTGGATCTGTCCACGACGGGAGTTAAGGCTACCGATTACGTCACCCATGTAATCCTCGGGAGTAACAACTACAACCTTCATGATAGGCTCTGTAAGAACGGGGTTAGCCTTCTTCATCGCATCCTTGAATGCCATAGAACCGGCAATCTTGAACGCCATTTCAGAGGAGTCAACTTCGTGATAAGAACCATCGTAAAGTGTGATCTTAACGTCAACTACATTGTAGCCTGCGAGTACACCGTTCTGCATAGCACCCTGGATACCGGCGTCAACTGCGGGAATGTATTCCTTGGGAATAGCACCGCCGACAACCTTGTTCTCGAAGGAGTAACCTGCACCGGGCTCGTTGGGCTCGAGGATGATCTTAACGTGACCATACTGACCCTTACCACCGGACTGACGTGCATACTTCATATCAACGTCAGCAGTACCCTTAACAGTTTCCTTATAAGCAACCTGGGGTTCACCAACGTTTGCCTCTACCTTGAACTCACGAAGAAGTCTGTCAACGATAATTTCAAGGTGAAGCTCACCCATACCTGCGATAATGGTCTGACCTGTTTCATCATCGGTATAGGTTCTGAATGTGGGGTCTTCCTCTGCGAGCTTCGCAAGAGCAATACCCATCTTTTCCTGACCTGCCTTGGTCTTGGGCTCGATAGCAACACGAATAACGGGTTCAGGGAACTCCATAGACTCAAGGATGATAGGATGCTTCTCATCACAGAGTGTATCACCTGTTGTAGTGTTCTTTACACCAACGATAGCGGCGATATCACCTGCGTAACAGATGTCAATGTCCTTACGGTCATTAGCATGCATCTGGAGAATACGTCCGCATCTTTCACGCTGACCCTTAGTGGAGTTGTAAACTGTAGTACCGGCCTCAACAGCACCGGAATAAACTCTGAAGAAGCAGAGCTTACCAACGAAGGGGTCGGTCATGATCTTAAATGCAAGTGCGGAGAAGGGCTCTTCATCAGAAGAATGTCTTACGTCCTCTTCCTCGGTCTCGGGGTTGATACCCTCGATTGCGGGAACGTCAAGAGGAGAAGGCATGTACTCGATAACTGCATCGAGAAGCTTCTGAACACCCTTGTTCTTATAAGATGTACCGCATACTACGGGAACGATCTTATTGTCAATAGTAGCCTGACGGAGAACCTTCTTGATTTCTTCCTTAGTGGGCTCTTCACCCATAAGGTACTTCTCCATAAGCTCGTCATCCTGCTCAACAACGGTTTCGATGAGGTTAGCTCTGTACTCCTCAGCCTTTTCCTTCATATCAGCAGGAATCTCTTCTGTACGCATATCCTTACCGAGGTCGTCATAATAAACCTCAGCATTCATCTCGATAAGGTCGATGATACCCTTAAAGGTATCCTCTGCACCGATGGGGAGCTGAATGGGAAGTGCGTTACACTTGAGTCTGTCCTTCATCATCTGTACAACACGATAGAAGTCAGCACCCATAATGTCCATCTTATTTACATAAGCCATTCTGGGGACACCGTACTGGTCAGCCTGACGCCATACAGTCTCGGACTGAGGCTCAACGCCGCCCTTGGCACACAAAACTGTTACTGAACCGTCCAATACACGAAGAGAACGCTCAACCTCTACGGTGAAGTCAACGTGACCGGGGGTATCAATAATGTTGATACGGTGCTTTGCGAACTGTTTGTTAGCACCCTGCCAATAGCAAGTGGTAGCAGCGGATGTAATTGTAATACCTCTCTCCTGCTCCTGCTCCATCCAGTCCATGGTCGCGGAACCGTCATGTGTCTCACCGAGTCTGTGGTTAACACCTGTATAGAACAGGATACGCTCGGTGGTAGTGGTTTTACCCGCGTCGATATGTGCCATAATACCGATATTTCTTGTGTTTTCTAACGAATACTGTCTCGGCATTGTTTACTCCTTTAATAATTTACAGTGTGCAAACACACGGCACATTAATATCTGTAATGTGCAAAAGCTCTGTTAGCTTCAGCCATTCTGTGTGTTTCTTCTTTCTTCTTGAAAGCGCCGCCGGTGGAATTAAGTGCATCCATAATTTCACCTGCAAGCTTTTCAGCCATAGTTCTCTCACTTCTGTTTCTGGAGTAAGTTCTGATCCAACGCAGACCTAATGTCTGACGTCTCTCTTCTCTAACTTCCATAGGAACCTGGTAAGTAGAACCACCTATTCTGCGAGCCTTAACCTCGAGAACAGGCATAACGTTTTCGAGAGCTTCACGGAATGCTTCAAGTGCATTCTTACCGGTCTTCTCCTCAACAATCTTAAATGCATCATAAACGATCTTCTGAGCTACTCCTCTTTTACCGTCGTACATGATGTTGTTGATAAGCTTGGTAACAAGCTTGGAATTATACATAGGATCCGGTAATACATCTCTCTTAGATATCTGACCTCTTCTAGGCATGATCTTCCCTCCTTCATAAAAAATGATATCACAGGTACTCGAAAATTTTTGTTTTCGTAGATGCTTATTCAAGGGTCAGGAAGCATAGTATATAATAAGTTATAGCATGATTCCGACCTTAAGCAATCCTTGTGATGTAATTATTTACCTGCTTTAGGTCTCTTTGCGCCGTACTTGGAACGGCTCTGTCTACGTGCGTCAACACCCTGTGCGTCGAGTGTACCGCGAATGATGTGGTAACGTACACCGGGGAGGTCACGAACTCTTCCTCCGCGGATAAGTACAACCGAGTGCTCCTGAAGGTTATGACCTATACCGGGGATATAGGTTGTTGCCTCCATGCCGTTGGTAAGTCTTACTCTGGCGATCTTACGAAGAGCAGAGTTAGGCTTCTTAGGGCTTGTGGTTGTTACCTTTGTGCATACACCGCGCTTC
>SVTI01000080.1 GCA_015063855.1 Oscillospiraceae bacterium | reverse complement strand
ACACTGTATCGTTCAAGTTTGATCATTTTTTTCGGCTCCTTATTATTTATATTTCTATTTTATCATATATTACACAGTTTTTCAAGACATAACAAAAAATAAAAGATAAAATCTCAGCTTAAAAGATTAAAACATATTGATTTAACCAAAAAAATTTGTTATAATAAATAAAATATTGTCTAACAACGAGGATTTTAAAGATGGGAATTGAAAAATTAGCATCATTTTGGCCCGAGTGGCAAATAGATGAGCAGCTTGGCGAGGGTGCATACGGCAAGGTGTTCCGTGCTCACCGCGAAGAGCATTCTTTCGTTACAGATGCAGCAATAAAAGTAATTACAGTACCTCAAAGCGATGCCGAAGTATCCTCCATGCAGTATGAAGGAATGACCGAGAGAGAAACTAAAACCTACTTTGAAGGTATAGTACAGGATTTCGTTAATGAGATAAAGCTTATGGAGACACTTAAGGGTACATCCAATATCGTCTCCGTTGAGGACTTCAAGGTTATCGAAAACACAGAAAAGATCGGCTGGGATATATTTATCCGCATGGAGCTTCTTGAGCCCTTTAACAAGTACGCTTACAACAATCCTCTGGACGAGGCTGAGGTTATAAAATTAGGTATCGACCTCTGCTCTGCCCTTGAGCTCTGCTATACAAATCATATCATTCACAGAGATATCAAGCCCGAAAACATATTCAGAACCAAGTTTGGTGTCTACAAGATAGGCGACTTCGGTATAGCAAGGGAGCTTGAAAAAACCAGTGGCTCAATGTCTACCAAGGGTACCTACAATTATATGGCTCCCGAGGTTGCACACGGTCAGAGCTATGATGCTACCGTTGACATCTATTCCCTCGGCATTGTAATGTACCGTCTGCTCAACCGCAACCGTCTACCCTTTACTGATATAAACGCTCCTCAGCTTACCTATCAGGAACGCAAGGATGCCACCGACAGAAGATTGGCAGGAGAGGCTCTCTCTGCTCCCTGTGATGCGTCCTCCGATATGGCGAAGATCATTCTTAAGGCATGCAGCTATAACCCTGCACAGCGTTTTAAGACTCCTACCGAATTCAAGAAAGCACTCTTTGCCGTACAGAACGGCATCCCCTATACCGCAACAAATGAAGCTCCCCGCTATGAGGAAGAGGAACAGGACAAGACCATGGGAATACCCATGCCAAAGCCCGCTCCCATGTCTAATGAAAAGACTTCAACAACAGTTGCGGTCAGAAAGCCTAAACCTGTAAAGCAGCCAAAAGCAAAGGCTGAAAAACATGCAGCCAAGACCAATAAAAAGACCAAGATTTTTGCAATAATTGTCGCTTCTGTTTTGGTAGTTGCCGCTATTGCGTTATTCGTGGTATTTAAGGTGGCACTCCCAAATGCTTACTATCAGGCAGCGCTGACACTTATAAATGACGAAAAATACTATACAGCCATAGATACTCTCGAAAAGTGTAACGGCTACAAAGATTCAGAGGAAAAGATCAACGAGTGCTATTATCTTATAGCCGAGGATCTTATCGCAGCAGGAGATTACAGCGAGGCTGTTGAAATCCTTGAGGATATTAAGGACTATAAGGATGCCGAGGAGCTTATAAACAAATACGAATAAGCGCCGAATTTCGCCCATTTCCGCAGTACAAACAATTTACACAAAATGCAGCAGTTTTCTAAATATAAAGATTAAGGAAGGTTTTTCAACCTTCCTTTTATTATTGTTATTATTGCGCAATATCAAGTGCAAGCTCTATCATGTCGCACAGAGAACTCTGTCTGTCCTCTGCACTCATTGTTTCACCTGTTACAAGCTGATCGCTTACCGTCATTATCGCAAGGGCGCGCTTCCCTGCCATCGCCGCGTTAGCGTAGAGTGCCGCCGCCTCCATCTCAACAGCAAGAATTCCCGCTCTTGCCCATCTGTCATTAACGGTAGGATCGCTGTTATAGAAAACGTCACTTGAAACTATCTGCCCTGCATGATAACGATACCCCTTCTCATCAGCTCTGTCGCAGGCACGTCTTAAAAGCGAATAGTCGCATATCGGAGCGTAGTCTCCCGGTAAGCCGAGAGATCTGATATAATTTGAATCTGTAGACGCTCCCATTCCAAACACGAGATCGCCTAAATTCATATTTTTCTGAAAGGCACCCGCAGAGCCGACACGGATAATATTCTCCACACCGAAGAAATTATAAAGCTCGTAGCTGTATATTCCTATCGAAGGCATACCCATACCGCTTGCCATACATGAAACCCTCTTTCCCTTATAAAAGCCGGTATAGCCCCGAACACCTCTTACGTCGTTGACGAGAACGGCATTCTCAAGAAAATTTTCGGCTATGAAAGCAGAACGCTTAGGGTCGCCGGGCATTAATACCGTTTTTGCAAAATCCTTCGGAGAAGCATTTATATGGGCTGTAGGATAATTATTACTCATCGCCCTCAACCTCGTTTATAAGAACGGTAATATACGCTCTTCCCTGCTTGGAATGGCGGTGAAGTGTAAGATTGCCATACTCGGGTATCTCGTCCTTATCGCTCTCAAGAATAATAAATCCGTTATAATTTATCATTTTTTGATCGATTATAAGTCTCAATGACTCCTCAAGCATATTACTGTCATAGGGAGGGTCAAGAAATATGATATCAAACTTCTCCTTTGATCCCTTTAAGAATGCCTTATAATCCTTTGTAAGTATTACACATTTATCATAGAGCTTGGTTTTCTGTGCATTTGCCTTGATTATCTTTACGGCATCAGGTGAGGCATCTACAACGGTTGCCTGAGCTGCGCCACGGCTCAACGCCTCAAGGGCCAACTGACCCGAACCGCCGAAGAGATCAAGTACTCTTCTACCCTCTATATCAAACTGAAGCATACTGAAAACAGATTCCTTTACTCTCTCTGAGGTAGGACGGGTGTTCTCCCCCTCAAGTGTCATAAGCTTTGTTCCTCTTGCGCTTCCTGTAATTATTCTCATCATTATAGATCGTCCTCTTCTTTCTTTGAGTAAAATTCATATATTCGCTGAGCATCCGTACGTGATACTCCCTTTGCACAGGCAAGCTCCTCTACGCTCGCCTTCTTTATATTGGATATTGTTTTAAAATAACTGAGAAGATTCTTAGCCTTCGCCGGTCCAATCCCATCTATACGTTCAAGAGAGGAATGTGTCAGTGTTTTTGATTTCGCACCTGACATGGCATTTATGGTAAAGCGATGTACCTCCTCCTGTATCTTATATACAAGCTGAAATACCGCCTGCTCCCTGGCTATACTTATCTCCTCGTCCTCGGTAGTCAGTGCTCTCGTTTTGTGATAGGAATCCTTGACCATTCCGAATACCGGTATATCTATATTCAATTCTGCGAGTAGAGCCTTTATAGTCGAAACGTGGCCCTTACCTCCGTCAAGAAGTATAAGATCGGGATACGGGCTTTCGGTATGAGAAAGTCTTCTTTCTATAGTTTCACGCATGGAAGCATAGTCGTCCTGCGCTCCGTAATTGCCTCTTATCTTGTAGGTACGGTATTCCTTTCGGCAGAATTTGCCGCCACGAACACTTATCATTCCGCCGGTGATATTATCATTTCCGAAATTTGAAATATCATAAGCCTCGATATGCTCGGGAACGACCTCGAGAGAAAGCATCGACGCCAACTTGATAAGAGTCTTATTGTCTCTCTCGGTATCAGCCTTATACTGTCCTGCATACTGACGCGCATTCTCATAAACCATATTACACAGAGATTTAAGATCTCCTCTTTCGGGAAATTTGATATATACCTTATGATCTGCTTTTTCACAAAGAAATTCGGAAAGAAGCTCCTTTGATTCCTCGTTTATCTCGAAGCCGACAAGTATATTCCTAGCGATATACTCTCTTTTGGTATAAAGATCGCATAAAAAGCCTACCACAGTCTCATCGCTGATGATCTGATCTGCACCGAAAACGAACTTTTCGCTGTCGATTACACATCCGTCACGCACGTAAAACACAGCAAGGCAGGAGGAAACGTCATCACTGTAGAGAGAGATTATGTCGTACTCCGCGTCGGGAGCACCAACCACCTTCTGCTTCTGCCAGAGAGTGTCCAGCTCTTTTATGGCATCACGATACTGTGCCGCCATCTCAAACAGCAGATTCTCAGAGGCATAATTCATTTTATCTGTCAAGGATTTCTTGACCTCACCGAAGGAACCTCCTAAAAAGGAAAGCAGATCCTTTACCGTGCTGCGGTAATACTCCTTATCCACCTTTCCCGTACATACACCCTGACATTGACCGAGCTGATAGTAAAGACAGGGTCTGCCCTTTCCGATATCACGAGGAAAGACCTTTGAGCATCTGGGAATGCCGAAGGAGCGCTGTGCCGTTCTGATAATAGAATAGGCGGTAGTCGCACCCGAATAGGGTCCAAAGTATTTAGCCTTATCCGAGCTTCTTTTTCTCACAAACTGTATTCTCGGATATTCATCACCTGTTGTCACCTTTATATAGGGATAGCTTTTATCATCCTTTAAAAGAATATTGTATTTAGGCTTATGAAGCTTTATTAGACGGTTTTCAAGAGACAATGCCTCTATCTCTGTATGGGTAAGTATATAGTCAAAATGATCAACGTTTGAGACCATTTTCTGCGTTTTGAAATCGGTATGGCCGTTTTCCTTGAAATATTGCGATACACGGTTTTTAAGAACCTTTGACTTTCCTACGTATATTATCTTATCGTTTTTATCTTTCATAAGATAAACACCCGGAGACATGGGCAATTCGTTTGCCCTCTGTCTGAGTTCATTTAATGATGCCATTCCGATCCCCCCTCTTTAGTTAAGATACAGAGAATTGCTCCGTTTCGTGCGAAGCATGTCGCAAAAGATTTTTTGATTCAGCCTTGAGTACGTTTTTAGTGATACCCACTATTATTAAAAATGAGCAGAACTATAGCTCTGCTCATTTTGATTTCTATAAATTTTAATTAGAGAACAGACTCCAAACCACCGTTGATAAGATCAACCAAGCCGTTGATTGCGTCCTCTTCATCAGAACCGTCAGCGATGAGAGTAACGGTCATATCCTTGGTAATGCCAAGAGAAAGAACACCTAAAAGGCTCTTTGCATTAACACGGCGATCATCCTTTTCAACCCAAATTGTACTCTTATACTGATTAGCCTTCTGAATGAAAAATGTAGCGGGTCTTGCATGTAAGCCTACGCTGTTCTGTATTGTAACATCACGATTAACCATTTGATGCACTCCTAATGAATAATATTATTTTATAAACCGAGATTTATATTTATATTATAGCAAATACATTTTTGAAAATCAATAGCTTTATTTATTTTTGCTATAATGCCAAAATATATCCGTTAGCACTCACTTAATTTCGGTAATAATAACCGAAAGCTGGACCTCTTCACTATATATAATAAGCTCTTTTCCGGGTGCTAAGTACTCTACACCGTCCAGCATGAAACCGTTTTCGGTCACAGCACCCTCAACACTGAAGCTCCCCTTAAGCTCACGCTTAGCGTTGTCTCTGCCAAGTTGAGCCTTTCCGTCCTTATCAGTATATACAAGCTTACTGTCACGAAGGCTTATATTTTTTATCTCACCGAGAGATATATTACCGGAGGAAGTGTAATAGACCTGTCCGTTTTTCACAGAATCGGCTACATCGGGATCAAGCTTATAGGCTATGAAATTTACGCTTACCTTATCGTTTTTAACCGCACTTGTAACTCTGTCAATGATATTATAACGCACTATGAGTCCTGCTATGCATCCGATCACTATAACTATAACGACAAAGTCAATTACGTTGAAACGCTTACGGATCTTATTCATCGCCCTTTACCTCCACAAGAACACACTGTCCCTCACCGGTAAAGCCGGGGACACGGAAGGCTATATCCTTTCCTACAGATACGGTATACGAACCAACATCATAGGTAGAACCCTTACCGTTGCCGCTTGCATCGATCACTATAATAAGGTCTGTTTTTGAAGGATCGTCGCTCTTAACCGCCTTACCCTCGCTGTTATATCCAACATACTCGGAGGGTTCCTCGTAATACTCCGCTACAGTACCTATCTCGGTAAAGGAATCAAGCTCCACAACCTTATCCCCGACATTGACCTCAGCCATTATATCATTATCCACGCCCTCCACACGAAGAGTGTATCTGATATCGTCATCAGATGACCCGTTCTTTGAAAACTCCGAATTATAGGCAAGGATCACCATATATACAAGAGACGCAAGAATTGAGAGTATAACTATCAGCAATATAACGTCTATAAAATTAAAGCGTTTCTTTTTTTCTTTTATTTTAGCCATGACATTTCACTCCTTTTCCAATCATTTATTGCCTAAAAGGTACTCCTCGTAGCCCTTCTGCTCAAATATCGCCAATCTCTTCATGGCTACACATAAGCCCATAGCCACCCAGAAAGCGAGCACGAAATGAGTATCCGTCCACAGACTCTCTGTAAAACCCAAAAGAAGTACACCGATTAAGCCCGATATACCCGCAGCGGAATACACGGTCTGCTTTCCTGTACCGATCTTAGCAAAAAGTGAGAAATTACTCTTAAAAAACAGGAATACCACACAGAGAAATACCACAAGTCCTATTATGCCGAGCTCTGTGAGAGTTTCTACATAAGTATTGTAAGAATATGCCGCCGAATCCGCAGTACCCGAAACCTGATTGGTATATAGATAACTGAAGGTTCCGGTACCACTTCCGCCCCAGAGATAGTCTCCTGCCAAAGCAAGAGATGTCTTTAGCCCATTGGCACGTTCGATCACCTGCTCCTTGGCCAAATTCACATAATCGGTTATCTTTGCACCGAGCCAATGGGGAATTATAAATTTTGTGAAGGGTATTGCTATACCGAGAAGAACAACAAATATTATGGTACGTCTCGAATAAAGCATAAAGAATATCACAAGAGATATAAGGAAGCAGAGCATTGCGAGAGGAGTCATAGTCAGGTAGAGACAGACTGTCATCACAGCTATCAGCATAAATACAAAGCCACTTCTGACAAAGGATGTCTTGTGAGTAAGATAGAATGCAATAAGGTATGAACCGAAAAGTATTATAAACTGTGCCATAACCGCAGGAGATACAAAGGTCGCTCTCAAGGCCTCACCTCTGATCATATCCTCTGTCAGGATAAAGTCTGCCTTTGAAATAAAGTACTGTCCTATTCCGTAGAGCACCGAGGCACAGAGTGAAAATACTATGGAAAAGATAATTCTTCCTATCCACGGCTTTGTCTTGATCGTATTAACTATTATAAAATAAATACATATATATGTTGCAATAACGGGAGCATAGCTTCTGCTGATAATAGGCGAGACAGAATATATACTCGAAATAAGCAGTATCACAGCAAAGGCGAGAACAGCACAGTCGGTAAACTCAAAGCGGAACACTCTCTTTCCTCTGAGAACCTTTAGAATATAGCTTATCAGAAGATAAAATACCGCCGCCTGCAGCACACCCTCAGACATAAAGGGGGATAATGCAATCACCAGCACAAGAGCGCTTTCGGGTGCACAAAGTCCTATACACAGACATATCACAGTCAGTACCGAAAGTAATATCGTCACCGGTGAAATGAATGTAGTAGCCAAACCTGCAACAAGACCTAAAATTATCGGAATTACTCCCATAGGCGAACTTACGCCACGCTCTCTTTCAAGACTTTCGGAAGAAATACCGAGTATATTAAAGAGTATAAGATCGGCGGCACGACTCTCCTTTAATGCAGCCGCAAGAGTTTTTCTTGATGCAAGCATCGGTATTGAACAGATAACCTCTGCGGCACCCACACCGAAATGAAGAAGACTTACATCAAAGATATCCACCGCATAGCTTCCAAAAAAGTATATAAGAAGGGTATACAAGCCAAGAGAGAAGACACATACACCATACTGTCTTACAAGAGAGGTCAGAAGCACGTCAATTATTCTTGAATAAACGTGTACGATCTTACTTTGCTCTACGCTTTTCCCAAAGGCATATTTAAGCTTTTTTGTATCTATATTTTTAAAGAACGTCTTTATTTTACCTAAAAGAAAGCTTTTGCCAAAGGCTCTTTCCCCGCCGTCATATTCATTAAGGGCTCTTCCGGTCGCACTGGATGAAGCAACACTGTACAGCGAATCGGTAACCTTTGCCAGACCCCTTGAAATAGGATTACCGCGTCTCTTTTTATTTTTACGGCTTTTATGCTTAATCTTTCTCACCTCCGTCAATAAAGATCGGGTCTTTGCTTTTTGGTCAGCTCAAGAGCGGACTTAAAGCGCCATTTTTCAATTTCCTTATGGTTGCCCGATAAAAGCACGTCGGGAACCTTCTCACCCATAAAATCATAGGGGCGGGTGTACTGCGGATATTCAAGCATACCCTCGCCAAGGCTCTCGTTCTCAAAGCATTCCGGATCGGACAGAACGCCGTCTATCAATCTCGATACCGCATCCACCACTATACAGGCAGGGAGCTCACCGCCTGTCAGTACATAATTTCCTATTGAAATCTCCTCGTCAACTATACGGTCAAGAGCACGCTGATCCACTCCCTCATAGTGTCCGCAGAGTATTATAAGCTGATCGTATCCGGAAAACTCCTTTGCCTTCTTTTGGTCAAACAGCTTTCCCTTCGGAGACATATAAATCGTTCTGCTTTTTTCTTTTTTGGGAATATCACAATAGCAGTCATATACGGGCGGTGCCGCCATAAGCATACCCATACCCCCTCCGTAGGGAGTATCGTCGACACGACGATGCTTATCCTTGGAATAGTCACGGATATTATGGGCATTTACCTCTATTATTCCCGCCTCCCTTGCTCTTCCGATGATGCTCTCACCGAGAACGTTGTCTATAAGCTCGGGAAAAAGGGTCATTATATCAAATCTCATCGAACATTCCCTCTATCGGACGGACAAAAATGCCCTTGTCTGTATCTACAGACACAACGAATTCCTTGACTGCAGGCATATAAGCCATGCCCTTCTCCGTCCTTATTTCATATATATCGTTTGCAGGATTATTTATTACGTTTTCAAGTATACCGTACACCTTTCCGCTGTCAGCGTTAATAACGGAAAGTCCGAGCATATCCTCGATAAAGACCTTGTCGTCTCCTATCTTGAGATCCTCTCGCTTACAGTAAAATATCTTATTCTTGAAGAGAATGGCATCCTCAAATGTATCACATCCCTTAAGCTTACAGAGTACCATTCCTTTATGAACAGAGGATCGCTCAACGCTGTAGGGGGTATACACTCCGTTCTTCTCTGTATAAAGCGTCTTTAATCCGGTAAGCACCTTGGGTGTATCACACCATGATTCCATCTTTATAAGACCTGCAACACCGTGAGTGTTAACAGCCTTTGCGCAGGAAAGATATTCTTTCATAAATTCTCCTAAAACATTTTTAAATAATCGTAAATATTGTAAAATAACAATTGTATATTTAACTCGAAAATACTATAATATTCTTATATTATATACTATATTTTAAAAAAATACAATAGTCAGAGGAAAACAAGATGTCAAATAATGCATTTTTGTCATATCAAAAAATCAAAAATAATGTTTCTAAGGTTATCGTAGGCAAGGACGAAGTCATTGACCTTATGACTGTAGCTCTCTTCACAGAGGGCCATATGCTTATATGTGACGTGCCCGGTACAGGTAAGACAATGCTCACGAAGGCCTTTGCAGCTTCGGTAGGAGGTAATGCGGCAAGAATACAGTTCACCCCGGATCTGCTCCCGGGCGATATCACGGGTGTACGTTATTTCAATATGAAGACCGCGGAATTTGAATTCGTCCCCGGTCCATGCTTTACAAATATTCTTCTGGCAGACGAAATAAACCGTGCTACCCCCAAGACCCAGTCGGGACTGCTTGAATGTATGGAGGAAAGACAAGCTACCATCGACGGAACTACCTATCCTCTTCCCCACCCCTTTATGGTAATAGCTACAGAAAACCCTATCGAAAACATGGGTGTTTTCCCTTTGCCCGAAGCACAGCTTGACCGTTTTCTCTTCAAAACGTCCATGAACTATCCTACAGCAGAGGAAAATACAGAGATACTCCTTCGATTTGCCTCCGAGCGTCCCGCTATCCGTATCGAACCCGTTATCACAGCTGATGAGATACCCGCCCTTGTGAGCGAGGTCGCTTCTGTATATGTACATCCCGACCTTATAAATTACATAACAAGGATCGTTGAGGCCACAAGAACATGGGAGGGAGTAGCTCTCGGTGTAAGCCCCAGAGGTGCTATCGCTCTTATGAAGGCGGCAAAGGGCTTTGCTACCCTTTCCAACCGTGACTACGTTTGGCCGGATGATATCAAGAAGGCGGCTGTTCCCTGTCTTGCACACCGTCTTATTCTAAAGAGCTCCCACAGAGTAAAGAAAGACTATGATGCAAAGATAATCGAGGACATCCTTCATACAGTTTCCGTACCCACGGAGTCCGATATATTCTATTCAAAGAGATGACCAAGAGCAGCTCTATTCTCGATAAGTATCCGTGGTTGACGCTCTTAGCCATCATTCCCTGTCTTATCATTCTCTTCCTTATTCTTCGTTTTTATTACCGCCGTACATGCAAAAGGATCATCGGCGATCTTGAGTACCGCAGAGAATTTTCGGATCACGGAGTTTATGAGGGGGACAGCGTTACCCTTATCGAGACCTTATACAACAACTCCAAGTTTCCTCTTATTACTCTATATGCTGAAAGTTATCTTTTTCCCGATCTAAAATTAAGTGAGTTTGAATATAGGGACAAAAAGGCAATGCAGCTCTTCCAGAGCAAATTTACTCTTATCATGCCCTATATGCAGATAAAAAGAAAGCATAAGATAATCTGCCAAAAAAGAGGAAGATTTCAGCTTGAAAGTGCTGAACTCTTTTTAGCAGGCACATCCCGTTACGTGGACAGCCGTGCCGAGCTATTTGTATATCCCAAAATTTTGCCCGCACCCACAAACCCCTTTCCCGTCGGTGTTCTTATGGGTGAAAGTATATCAAGACGTATGCTCGTCCGTGATCCCTTCAGTATCTCGGGAATACGGCCTTATACTCAGGGT
>SVTI01000079.1 GCA_015063855.1 Oscillospiraceae bacterium | reverse complement strand
TCACTGCCGTTTCTTTCTTCGGTGTATTCGCTATGATTACCGTTAAGAGCGTTCCAAATCGCCTTGCTCATTTTACTTGTGCGGTCAACGAGCAGAAAATCAATGCCCTTAACATCCTTTTTAACGGCAAATATCTTCTTAGCCGCTGTATTCATACTGAGCACAGCACCTTGTTCATCAAGGAGTACAAGACCTTCGCTCATGGAAGAAACGATCTGCTCAAACTCGTCGGACTTACGATGAAGGGCCTCCATCTGAGTCTTGATTTGTTTATGCTGCTTGTGAACCTTAGTAAGTATAGGAGTCAGCTCCTCATAGGTACTGTTCTCGGAGGGATGCTCTAAGTCAAGATTCATTAAAGGCTCGGTTACTTTCTTTGCCATAGCGTGGGAAAGTAAAGCTGCAACAACTGCCGCGACTAAAATAATAGCAATAATGGCGGGAAGCATATTAAGAATTAATGCACCCACAGTAAGCTGACTTACCGAAATACGAAGCACATTGCCGTTTTCAAGACTAACAGCTTCATAAAATGTCTTTTCAGAAAAGGTAGAAGAATTTCTTGCACTACTGCCTGTACCATCCTCAAAGGCTTCTATAATCTCTTCGCGGTCAGCATGGTTTTCCATTTCACTTGCACTTGCCTGAGTATCGTATAATACTGTACCGTCAGTATCCACAACAGTAAAACGGAATACGGTGGAGTCAAAATTTTCAAAATATTCGACACCCACTTCGTTGACCGTATTGGCAACAAGAGAAAGCTCTGCTTTTAGCCGTTTGACCTGAGAATCATTATAGTAATCATAGAGAAAGCTTGTTGCAATGCCGATGCTCGCAAAAAGCACTACGAGTGCAACGATGAATATGGAGTGAAATATCTTTTTGGTCATACTTCATTCTCCAATCTGTATCCAACACCTATAACGGTCTTGATCTGAGCGCCGGCCTCACCGAGCTTTTGACGAAGAGTTTTAATATGCATATCCACAGTACGGGTTTCACCGATATAATCCATACCCCAGATTTCGCTCATTAGCTTGTCTCTTGAAAATACCATATTCGGATTCTGCATAAAGAGCTTAAGCATCTCAAACTCTTTATGGGTAAGCTCGACCTTTTCACCGCATACAAGAACCTTATGCTCAGCTTCCTTTAATGTGATCTTGCCTACGGTAATATCGTTGTGTGTTTCTTTCTTTACGGTACGGCGAAGCACCGCCTTCACACGGGCAACCATTTCCATAACGCCAAAGGGCTTTACAAGGTAATCGTCTGCTCCGGAATTAAGACCGCTGATCTTATCCATCTCAGTACCTTTGGCGGTTGCCATAATTATCGGAATATCCTTATACGCTGCTTCACTACGAAGTTTGGAAAGAACCTGAAGTCCATCCATTTCCGGCATCATAATATCAAGAATTATCAGCTCCGGAATCTCGGTCTTCAACGCTTCAAGCATAGAAATACCATCAGCAAAGCCACGAGCCTTAAAGCCCGTTTGCTCTAATGTGTAAACTTCAATGTCACGTATAGTACCGTCATCATCAACACACCAAATCATACTTTACTCTCCTTTATGAATACCTGTTACGGAAAACTCAACCCACTCTCCGATATTAACGGCATGGTCCCCGATACGTTCAAAATATTTTGCAATCATAAGAAGATCTACGAGATATTCACCGTCAGCGGTGTTTTCGGAAATCATCTTAATTAATGTTTCTTTAACACGAGCGAACGCTTCATCAACAACGTCATCATATTCAGAAACGGATTTTGCTAACTCCAAGTCCTGGTTTACATATGCGTCTATACTATCAGTAACCATTTTAATGGTAGCTTCAGCCATCACACGAATGTCGTGACATTCCTCTCCTGTTCTACCGTCAAGGAATGTAATGATTTCAGCGATATCTTCAGCTTGATCACCGATTCTTTCCATATCGGTAATCATTTTAAGAGCTGCGGAAATCACTCTAAGATCTTTTGCAACAGGCTGCTGTTGGAGAAGAAGCTTTAAACAAATGGATTCGATTTCACGTTCCAATTGATCGATTCTGCCACCCTGCTCACGAGCTTTATTGGCATTAGCGACATTTCCTTCTAACAGAGCTCTTGTTGAATGAGCAATAATGCTCTCGCATTCTGCACCCATTTCTATCATTTTTCTGTTCAGCAAACTAAGCTGTTCGTCAAATCTGCTTCTCATAATATTAACCAAACCTTCCTGTAATATAATCCTCGGTACGCTTATCCATCGGCTGTGAGAATAATTTCTCGGTCTCACCGAATTCTACCAGCTCTCCAAGAAGGAAGAATGCTGTATGGTCAGATATACGAACTGCCTGTTGCATATTATGGGTCACTATAATTATAGTATATTTTTCTTTTAATTGCAATGCCAATTCTTCAATTCGTGAGGTGGAGATAGGGTCAAGTGCCGAGGTCGGCTCATCCATCAGTAACACTCGGGGTTCAACTGCAAGCGCACGGGCAATACACAGACGCTGTTGCTGACCGCCCGAAAGACCAAGAGCATTCTTTTTAAGTCTGTCCTTAACCTCATCCCAAATAGCCGCATCACGAAGCGAGCGCTCTACGATTTCATCAAGTTTTACTTTGCTTGTGATACCGTGTGTACGAGGACCATAAGCGATATTATCGTAAATGCTCATCGGGAAAGGATTGGGCTTCTGAAACACCATCCCAACGTTACGACGAAGCTCGTTAACATCTACATCTTTGTCAAAGATATTTTGACCGTTATAGCAGACTTCACCTGTAATTTTAACTGTCGGTACCAGGTCGTTCATTCGGTTAAGTGTTTTAAGAAACGTGGATTTGCCGCAACCGGAAGGTCCGATCAATGCCGTAATGCTCTTTTCGGGAATTTCGATATTTATGCCTTTCAAGGCCTTGTTTTCTCCGTACCAAAGGCATAAATCTTTTGATGTAATTATTCCGCTCATACATTTCTCCTTTTTGCAAAGTATTTGCCAACGAGTGTGGCAGACATATTTATAATAAGTGTGAGTATCATCAAAATTGCTGCAATCGCAAAAGCTACACCGAATTCACCGTGTTCTTTTGCATATACGTAAAGTGCAACGGTTAAGGTAGCACCGGGGGATGTCAGCCCATCTGCGATTCCGTTAAGAGTGTGAGCAAAGCCTGCGGTAAATAGCAGAGCCGCTGACTCACCGAGAATACGACCTACAGAAAGGATACAGCCGGTAATAACACCGTCAACACATCCGGGAAGAACCACGGTTCGAATCACTCGCCATTTGCCCGCACCCAAGCCGAAAGCTCCTTCACGGTAGCTCTGCGGAACGGTTTTAAGGCTTTCCTGAGTTGTTCTCATAACGGTAGGCAAGTTCATAATAACCAATGTCAATGCACCTGCGAGAAGACTTGTTCCAAAGTTGTTAGAAAAGAGAAGCATACCGACAAGACCGTAAATGATAGACGGAATACCCGAAAGGGTTTCTGCGGCATATTCGATCATTGAAACAAGCTTTTTATTTTTTGCATATTCTGTAAGATAGATTGCCGCACCCACACCAAGAGGCAGTACGATAACAAGTGTAGCAAGTACGATATAAACCGTGTTCAGAATATCGGGCAAAATACCGATACGTTCAGTTAGATAACTCGGTTTGGTAGAGAGCAATTCCCATGATATATTCGGAATACCGTTTACAAGCACATATCCCATAAGGAACAGAACAAGTACCGCTGTAAGTGCAGTACAAACAATCATTGCGCCACGCATGAAACTGATATATATTTTTCTTTTTTTATTCATCTTATTTCTCCTTATAATGATTATTAATCGTCGAAACAGATTTTATGTTTCGTTTAGCAATGGCTATTATCACGCTTCAGGAAGAAATTGAGCGTAGCATTAATCAACATAATAAACAGAAACAGCACAAGAGCAATGGAGAACAGTGCGTTTCTCTGCAAACTACCCGGGCTTGAATATGCCATTTCACTCGCCACGGCTGTGGTAAGAAAACGGACACTCTCAAAGAGAGATGGCATATTCGCCACGTTACCCGCAACCATCATGACTGCCATTGCTTCACCAATAGCACGACCGACACCAAGTACCACAGCGGCGGCAATACCGCTTTTTGCGGCAGGAACCGACACCTTGAAAAAGGTCTCGGTCGGTGTTGCGCCGAGAGCAAGGGAGGCATCCTCATATTCCTTTGGAACGGCATCAAGTGCTGTGATAGACACTTTTATGATGTTGGGTAGTATCATTATGGCAAGCACGATAATAGCGGCAAGTAAGCTTGCTCCATCCAGAACATTAAAAATCTCACGGATCGCCGGTACTAAAACGAGCATACCTACAAGACCATACACAACAGATGGGATACCTGCAAGCAGATTAACGGCAGATTCAATAATGTCTCTGACATTCTTGTTCGCTACTTTAGAAAGATACACGGCAGTAAAAAATCCGATTGGTACACCTATCAATATTGCTCCCGCCGTTCCGTACACACTTGTCAGTATAAAAGGTAATATCCCATATTTCGGCTCGGCGGCTGTAGATGCCCATTCCCTGCCGAAAAGAAAATTAAAAAGTCCGATTTCCTTAATGGCGGGAATACCCGATATTATCAGATATACCGTAATAAGCAGAACACAGCCGACAGTAATGAGCCCGAGTATGAGGAATATACCGTGTACGATATTCTCAAACAATCTGTTTTTCTTCATATTATAACCTCAATAGGAGTAGCGGCGGCACATTGCAGTACCGTCGCTTAATTTCCTTAATTAGCAGGAACAACACCTGCACCGCTGATGATTTCGTTTGCCTCTTCGCTCGTTACATAGTCGAAGAACATCTGAGCGCTCTCAGAGAGTTTAGCATCCTTCTTGGTTACGAGAACAAAGGGACGCTGTACCACATAGCTGCCGTCTTTAATTGTTGTCTCATCGGGTTTAACACCATCTACACTAATAACTTTTACGGTATCCTTTACAGAAGCAATAGAAGCATAACCGATTGCGTCGGGGTTACTTGCAACGGTAGTGATAACATCGCCGGTAGAGGTAAGTTCCTGACGGTATTTGCATTTATCTTCGGTATCGGTAATGGACTCGAAGCCATCTCTTGTACCACTGCCCGCTTCACGACCGATGAGAACGATTTCTGCATCGTTACCACCGACCTCTTTCCAGCTTTTGATTTCACCGGTGTAGATCTTGGTGATTGTTTCAATATCAAGATCATTTATGGGGTTATTCGGGTTAACAATGATTGCTATACCATCATAGGCAAGAACTGTTCCTTCAAGTCCGTTCGCTATTTCTTCGTCCTTGAGATTACGGCTTGCGAGACCTATATCACATCTGCCTTCTTCTACCGCTTGAATACCTGCGCCGGAGCCGGTTGCATTATAAGTTACGGTGATACCTTCATTTGTCTCAAACGCTTCACTCAAAGCACCGATTACCTTATCCATCGATGTGGAGCCGTCGGTTGAAACAGATTCCTTCTTGCTGCCGCAGCCCGTGAATGCACATACGAGCAATACAGCTACTGTGAGTAAACTGATAATCTTTTTCATTTTCAAAATCTCCTTTTGATTTAGTATTGACCTTTTATCAATCGATTCTCTCGATTACGGTTACATTTTACCGCCACACTGTAAAATCCGTAACCCATTCGGTGTAAAATCGGAGTAAAATAAGAATAGCGCCGCTTATAATATAAGCAACGCCACCATTATTTGTTTCTCACATTCAGGTGTTTTATACATGAAAAAATATCAAATATAAAAAGTATGGTCGGTCTATTCTGATAATAAAAATTACACATCCGACCAACTTTTTCGACAATTTGAAGGGGTTGCTTAAGCAACCCCTTCTTTGTTTGTATATTCAGATTTCTTAGGTTATATGAGTTGTTACTGAGCTTGGTTTTTTGAAATCTCCTTTAATTCTTTTCGGGAGGAGACACCCAACTTGCTGTAAATATTTTTATTATGATATTTTAAGGTGTTTTCCTTGATGTTAAGCTCAGTAAGTACTTCTTTTGTACTCTTACCTTCAATATACAGATCGTAAATTAACTTTTCCGTAGGTGTAAGATTGGAGAGTTGAGAACGCATATATTCGCCCTTTTCTCTGAGGATATCAGTATCGGTCTGAGCCAAGGGCACGGGCTCATCGACAGTATTTACCATTATAATCTGACAATTTCGCTTTGTCTCCTTGAGCATAAGGTGGAGACTTAACAAAAAGAGCTCTGTAACGATATACGAGACCGAGAGAAACTCAAAGTTCATATCTACAAGCTGCCCGAAAAGCCATACTGCGATATTAGAGAATACCGCTACCAAAAGTATGACAGCATGAACGGTAGAATCGAGAGCTTTTTTTATAGAAGCTCTGATGCTTAAGGCTACCATTATAGCAAAGTATAAAAGCAGATAAAAAAGATAGAGTGAATGAAGAGGACCGTATATTTTGTCAAGTGTACCGCATCCGCCCTCAAGAACAAAGCTTACTTCCTTATAATACAGTTTGATCCCGAACAAGGGGGAGGTAACGAGAAGTAGCATAAATATCGATATACATGCGAAAAGTGCTTTTGCCCATCTCGGAGTACGACACTTGCATACGTTGAGTATTATCATGAGCATGGTAAGCGGGAGAAGAGCTGAGCAGATGTATGAAATGGTGTTTGCTGCAAGGGCAAGCTTGAGCTCTCTGGATGCAGAAAGCAGAAGATAACCCAGATTGATGACAAATACCGAGGAGAAAAGTACGATAAACCATTTTTCCCTTCTGTCAATAACAAAAAGGCAGCCTATAAGCAGAAGAAGAGCTGCAAAGGTTGTGAAGAAATATATTACGGAAACGCTGGTAGCCTTGTCTCCGACAGCGCCACAGCTGCCGAACACAAGGATAGATAACAGTATTGATAACAGGGGTATTATTCTTTTCATTAAATAAGCTCCTGACAGTAAGTCTAAATGTAAAGATTTATTAGATACTTTTATATTCTACCATATAATTATTGTGTAGTCAAGACACCATCCCACACTTTTTCCCACCCGTTTTTATGAAAAAGCGATATTTCCCACCCCAAATTTGTGAAAAGTGTGGGGACAAACTGTTAGCGATATGTTAATATGAAATTGTATAAACAGTTTAATCAAAATTTTATATTGCAGGAGGATTTTGACATGAAAAAATTCATATCTATGTTTGCGATGGTGGTTCTGCTTTTGCAGTGCATACCTACCGTTCTTTCTGCTGCGGAGAATCCTTTTAGCGATGTTCCTGCAGGAGCATATTACGAGGAAGCCGTGCTTTGGGCAGTAGAGAACGGTATTACCACAGGAACAGGAGCAACCACATTTTCACCCAAAATGGTATGCGACCGTGCTCAGGCGGTAACTTTCCTTTGGCGTGCCAAGGGTTCACCCGAGCCCGGTACCACCAAGCTTGATTTTACCGACGTAAAGGCCGACGCATATTATTTTAAGGCCGTTGCATGGGCGGTTGAAAACGGGATTACCACCGGTACCGGTGGGGGAAAATTCAGTCCCTCTATGAAATGTGACCGTTCCCAGATCGTCACTTTCCTTTGGAGAACTATGGGAAGTCCCGCAGCTACGGGTAATGCACCCTTTGCTGACGTTTCTGTAAATGCATATTACCGTGATGCGGTTATTTGGGCGGTTGATATGGGTATTACTACAGGTACGGGTGGAGGTAATTTCAGTCCTCTTATGAAGTGTGACCGTTCCCAAATTGTTACTTTCCTTTACAGATGCTTTAACGGTTACAAAATAGTATCTCAGCCTAACGATTACCGTATGACCTCTTCTCAGGAGGATGCGGAGTTTACCGTTAAGGTCAAAGGAGGTACTGCCCCCTACACATACAGATGGTACGTTATCTGCGATAATGATATAAGTACAATTCCCCCGGTTGAGAGCAATTCTGCTTCACACACCCTTGTTCGTGAATTCAGTGATTATGATTTTGATAATTACAGAGATATATCCGTTTACTGTGAAATCACCGATGCAAAGGGCAATGAGTTAACATCAGAAGTGGTTTATGTTTATCAGTATGTTCCTTTTATGATCACTTCCCAGCCCAAGGATTATCAGATGCAAAGCTCTAATGAGGATGCTGAATTTAACGTACATATTACAGGCGGTGCTGCTCCATATACCTACAGATGGTTCGTTCTTTATGATAACAACGAGGTAGTTACAGAGCCGGTAGAAACAAGTAAGATAACAAATAGTTTTACTTATGAGTTCAGTGACTATGATTTTGATGACAATAGAGGTATAGGTGTTTACTGCAAAATAACCGACGCTAACGGACGTACTGTAGAATCAAAGCAGGCGAATGTTTATCAGTATGTTCCTTTCGCTATAGTATCTCAGCCTAATGATTACCGTATGACCTCTTCTCAGGAGGATGCGGAGTTTACCGTTAAGGTCAAGGGAGGTACTGCCCCCTACACATACAGGTGGTACGTTATCTGCGATAATGATATAAGCACCATTCCCCCTATTGAAAGCAATGATGCTTCACACACCCTCGTCCGTGAATTCAGTGATTATGATTTTGAGGATTACAGAGATATATCCGTTTACTGTGAAATCACCGATGCTAACGGAAAAGAATTAACAACTGTTCAGGCTAACGTATATCAAAAGTAATCTTATTGTTTTATTAAAAATAAAAGGAGAATTTGAAATGAAAAAATTTTTAGCATTAATTTTGACTCTTACCTTAATATTTACTCTTGCGGCTTGCTCGGGAAAGACAGAAACCAAGGACAAGGATAAAGCTGAAAAGACCGAGGAAAAAGATAACAAAAAAGAAGATGAAAAAGAAGATAAAACCAATAAGGATGAAGTGATAGATTTACTTAAGTCCTTAGCTGAGGAAGAAGTTCCCGAAGGCGTTTGTTATTTATGTGAAGGCGAAAGTGAAAACGGAAGTATAATATGCGATGAGTGCGCTAAGCTTGAAAAGTGTTATTTCTGCGAAAAAGGTCTTGCGGATGATGAATACGCTATGTGTAACGACTGTGTAGAAAGCTTTAACGGATTGTTCGATGGAACAGAGGATATCGAGGACGATTTTGATGTCGAGGATGATTATGACATCGAAGATGATTATGACATCGAAGATGATTTCGAGAATACCGCTGAAGAATGTGCCGTATGCGGATCTGCCCTTTCAGAGGACGAATTCTACATGTGTACCGCGTGTACCGAAAGAACTACCTGCTACTACTGCGAGGAAGAGCTTTCAGAGGATGATTCAGCATATCACTATGAGTGCTGGGAAGAGAATCTCTGGTTCGGGGACAGCGAAGGCGAGGACATTTATGCGGACGTTTGTGAATACTGTGGCAGTGAATTAACCGAGGACGAATATTATTACTGTACAGCGTGTGCCGAGAGTACTACCTGCGTATATTGCGGAGAGGATCTCGGAGAAGACGATGAAATCTATCATATCGATTGCTGGCTTGAAAATTATTAATACCTTTTAATTGACTTCATATTAACCACCTGAGGGCGGCTCTTTTGAGCCGCCCTCATACTGTCGAAAAAGTAGGTCGGACATGTGTATTTAAAATGATTATCAAAAGTATTATTCTCCCAAAAAGATTTTTTGATAATTAACATCTCATACTTCAAATTGGCTGAAGATGTATAGAAAATTACTACATTTCGTATGAGTTGTTCGTACTGCAGAAACAGGCGAAATCTGCTGCGCCCGGCGGCGTTTTTTCACACTAAAAAATAACAAGTTACCCCGACATTGATTCCAATGCCGGGGGTATTTTTCACCAATATTCAATTATTATTCAATTCCTCGAATTTTGCAGCCATGGTGGGATTATTTCTTGTTAAACGCTTTATTGAAAGCTCCTCTGCCTTATTGTTGGCAAGTCTAAGATTATTTTCCGAGGACAAAAGAGCCTCCTTTGTTTTTTGCAGGTGATCTATAGTCTTATCGATCTCGTCGATAGCCTTTTTAAACTTTTCGCTTGCCAATCTGTAATTTCTTGAGAATTTTTCCTTGAAATCGTTCATATCCTCCTCAAAGTGGGATATATCGATATTCTGATTGCGAATCTGCATAAGCTCCTGCTTATACTGAAGCGAATTCATTGCGGCATTACGCAGAAGCGTTATCATGGGAATAAAGAACTGCGGTCTTATGACGTACATTTTGGGGTATTTATAGGAAACGTCAACAATACCCGTGTTATAGAGCTCGTTATCAGCCTCAAGCAAGGAAACCAGAACCGCATACTCGCAGCCCTTTTCCCTTCTGTCCTTATCCAGCTCCTTGAAAAAATCCTCGTTTTTGTGCTTAGTGGCAGTCTGATCCATTTCGTTCTTCATTTCAAACATAATGGATATAAACTCGGTACCGTCAGGCGCGTTTTCTCTGAAAATAAAGTCGCCCTTGCTACCCGATCTTGCATCATTATCCTTTTCGAAATATGCATTTTGAAAGCCTGTGGCACGAAGCTTGTTGAATTCTATTTCGCAATGCTGCTCCAAGGTTTCACCGACCATTTTTGTAGACTGCTTCGCCTTAAGATCTCTGTAGTACGCTATCTGCTCGTCCTTACCCTTCAGCTTTTCCTCATAGCTTTCCTTTAGGGTCTGCTCTTTTAACTGTGCGGTTTTTTCATTGGTTTCGATCTGTCCGTTAAGAAGCGCGATCTTTTCCTTTTGCTCCGAGATCTCCTTTTCCTTTTCGTTGACCGCCTCGTTAACTGCAAGCTTCTTTGATGCCTCAAGGGAGTCTATTTGAGATCTGAGCCTCAATATTTCCTCGCTCTTTGCCGAAAGCTCCCTTTCCTTTTCGGCAAGGGCTTCTGTTACTGCGGCTTTTTTGTTGATCTCTTCCTGATTGAGTTTTTCCTGCAATGCGGAAATTTCACTTTCCTTTTTGGATATCTCTTTTGTAAGCTCTTCTGAGGTTTGCGCCTTAGCAAGCTTCACAGCGGTTTCCTTTTCATTTAAATAGTAGCTTTCGCGCTCGGCAATTTCCTTTGAAAACTCCTTGTCTCTTACCTGCTTGACTATAGAATCGTAACTTGATTCATCTACCTGAAAGACCTCGCCGCAATTAGGACATTTAATCTCCTGCATTATGTTTCCTCCGTTTTAACTGAAATTAATTTTA
>SVTI01000078.1 GCA_015063855.1 Oscillospiraceae bacterium | reverse complement strand
CTCGGATAGAGAGATCATATTTCGTGACGAGCCGTCGATTGCAACGGTAAAATCGCCCTTTTCCCCTTCCCCGTCAAGGGAGAAGAAGATAAATAACAGATATAATATTATCACAAATAACAGTAAGGCTAAAAGCACCCATTTGGTTACTCTTATCTTTTGTTGTAATGATGCAATTTGCTTACCGGTCCTCTTGACCACAAACGCTCGTTCGGGAGATAAGTCTAACTCACCGTTTGGTGTCACACGAGGTTCTTTATTATCGTTTTTGGCCAAGCTACCACCGCCTTTCTGTCTTGATCTCTTTAATTAACATGCAATACATCAGATTATTGCTGAATTTTCTCTCTCGGGAGATGAGAAGTATTTTCCTTCAACCAAAAAGCATCTCATACGCTTCATTATATTGAGTTGCTCCTTGGTATCTATACCGTCTGCTATAACCATTACACCAAGCTTTCCGCAAAGATCAACGATTCCCTCGGTAATGTTCTCTGTTCTCTCATTTTCTGCAATATCTGCAGTAAATGATGTATTAAGCTTGACATAGTCAACGGTCATTGTGGAAAGCTGCCTGAGCGAGGTTGATTCAGCACCGAAATCTGTTATGGCAACCTTGGCGCCGCCCTCACGAAGCTTCATAATATTGTCATAAAGCTGAGTATTTCCCGCCACAAGCTCGGCCTCATTGATCTGAATACCGAAACGCTTGTGTGGGATCTCATACTTATCGACTATCTTTAAAAACTGTTCGTAGAAATCAGCCTTTGACAGAAACTTCGCCGACAGAGTTATAAATATTCTGTGTATATGCTTACCGTAGGAGTTCTGACGCTTAATCAGCTCACAGACCTCCTCGATCTGCCACTTGCCCAGCCTTACCGCAAGATTAGAACGGGAGGCTACAGAAGCGACACGGTCATAGGGTATAGCGCCTAATTTCTTATCATTGATAACAAGCTCAGCATCATATCCGAGAATATTATTTGAATTTACATCATAGATCTGCGAAAAGAGATATTCTATGGGACGAAGGGCCTGAGGGTTCTTTTTCCTCGGTCTTCTGGTCTTGGTCTCTTTTTTAGTTGCTTTAGCTTCTGCCATGACTTTTCCTTTTCTATAAATTATTGTGTGATCGTATCAGAGATACATTTTACGATATTATTGCTCTTATCGTAATAGATCGCATAGGCGGCAACATAATGTGTTCCCGACGGAACCAGCATCTTAAAGGTACCTTCCTTAAGTCGGTTCGCAGATACAATCTTTGCATAATTACTCGATTCTACACAATCACCGATACTATCCGGACTAAAGTCCTGATCGGTTTCTGAAACAAGGAAGCCCGATTCTACAAGGGTATAACCCTTAGGAGCAGCATAGTTTGCCGTGAAGGTTTCTCTTGAATCAGCGTTTGACGCAGAAGAAGTAATCGCGATATTCGGTCCTGCAGTACCGCTGTATACTGCCTCAACAGACACAGTACCTGTCACGCGGTAATCGAATATAGGGTCGTAACCTATGAATATACCGCCCGATTTCCATCCTACAAAACCGCTTGCATTGGTCATAAGAGTTATAACCTCATCATATTTTGCCGTATACGAACCGTTTGAGGCTGTTGAACCGCTGACAGTTACGGTATAGTTCAAGCTTCCCTTCCTATACAGTGCATAAGATGGTACAAGCGAGGTTGCATAGAAGCTGTTACTACCGTCTCTGAATTCGGTATATTGGATATAAAGACGGTAATTCACGCTCTCAAGAAGCTGATTGTTACGGTCAAGCATCATTTTAGTAGTTGAGCTTGAAGCAACAAACTGTGCTGTCATGGTCGTATCGCCGGTTATGGTGAACTGATAGGTAGTACTGTTCGTAATTATTCTACCGGGTATGGTAGGATACTTCTGAACATTAAGAGTCAGATAAGAATAAACATAATCCGAGGCTGCTTTCAGTTCGGAAACTGTTATATTGGAATCAGGGTATACCCTTACAGTAGTAGTCTCTGTAAAGTAATCCTCGTGATCCACCTCAAACTTATCCTTATACTTCACCTTGGCAAAATTTTCGGCGCCTTGGTTAATACCGTTTTCTATCAAGGTATAATCATATATGCGTTTCCAAACAGCTCTGAACTCACAACCGGGAACCTGAGCAAATACGTAAGCATTATAGATCGTAACCTCAAGCTCATTTCTGCGTTCCACGGGAAGAGCATCAAATTCAGAAGTAGACGCAGGATACTTGTCAAGAGTATCAAGGATAAGATAGGAGTCAGCAGCTCCGTCTCCGTTCTTATCGTATCTGACCGGATTACCCTTCGGGTCATATAACTGCCATGCGTCGATTACATAATCTTCACATGTGAACATTTTGTTTGTCATACCCGTAGTTCCTGCAAAGGAGTTAAAGAAGCCATAAACAAAATGATTACCGTTAGAATCAATGTTTGCAGTTTTACCCGAAGGAAGCGTTGTAGGATATCCAACAACTCCGTCATGGGATTGACCGTTGGGATAATTTGCATTAAACGTATTAACAAAGTCCCACTGGGTATAATAGCACGCCTGCATAGGGATACCCGCAACGGCAAGACTCGAATAGAAGGAAACGAAATTATTTCCGTCGGGATACGAAAGCGGAATTGCAGCCCCGTAGGCATTACCGTAATCTTGATAGCCCAAAGCTGTAACGAAGTACGTCTGACCACCGCCGTGAGGCTGAACGGGTGTATACAACGAATTGGTTCCGCCGTTAAAATAATAGCCCAATCCCGGGAAACCTAAAGGTAATGAACCTCCGGGAACGTTGAAGCCCGCCCAGGTTGCGTGCTGGGTATAAAGGTTACATATAGGATAACCCTTTGAAGTTCTCGTAAGCTTAAATTGGTTCTTTGGAATCGAATTATAATATGTATTACCGTTTGCATCAGTTACCGAATCAAAACCGGGATCATCGTTTGCACTTGTATGCAACGTATCTGCCGGTGTATACGGTACACCCATAGGATCGGCAACAACTTTCGGGAACACGTAATGGTCACCTTCGCCCATATAATAGGTATATCTCTTAGGCTCCTGTGATATTACCGTAGTATATGAAGCAAATATATTACGGCTTTCAATATATACGTTAATATTGAAATCCGAGCTGCACTCAGTAGGATTTGAGGGTTCAAATATAAATGTATTTCTTAAATCGTAATCACTACGGTCAAAAGCAAACACAGGCTCGCATGATACTCCGCCCGAACTGTTGATGTAGTACTTATAATACATTGTACCGCCTGAGCGTTCATTAAGATCAAAGTAAGCCTTGCTGTAATCAGCAGAAGCACCCTTATTATTCGCATAAACGGTAGAGAGATAACCCTGAGCTACACCATCATCCTGAACATCACCGCCACCGCCTGTTTTGGGTACGCTGAAATACCAGGGCAATACCTGGATGTCTTTATTGATAGAAACGGGTCTCTCGCAAGTTGAAGAATTCAAAATATTGCATGTAGTAGAGCCGGGCGCATGATCGGCATTCCATGCATTCATCATATTTGCGTTTTTTACCGCATCCGAAGTACCGGCAAAATTTTCGGCATTAGACCAACCGATACTGCAATATAACGTATAGGAAGAACTTGAAAACGAATGCCAACCGCCGTTTTCAAAGGGGAGCGGATTAAAGTATTCATTTTTGCCGTAATTATAAAGACCGATATGCTTTGCCTGAGGAATATAATCGATCAGGTCGTGCATTACCTCGTTGTTCCTTATAGGAATTACACCGTAACGTCGGTTTGAATCTACAAGCACACCGTTATCATTGTGCTCGCCCTTCAAACCGGAACCTGCATTGAATACTACCTCGTAATATCCGGTCTCATAAACAGATCTGAAACGTAAGTGCTTATTTCTGTTATTATTATTCTGGTCAAATATGTATTCAACATTCTTTCGAGTACCTACAGTAGAGTCACCGTCAACCTCCCAACCGAGCCAACCTGCATCACTGTTCTGCGCAGCAATAACAACGGGGTTAAACTGAATAGTGATCTTGGGGTGTGTATTTGTTATATCGAGGAAGTCGATAATAATACCGTTGACAGGATCATAAATACAATTTTCGTAGGTAAAGAGCTCATCCTGCGGAACACCGTATGAAAGAAGAATATCAGCGGCATTATTGAAACGCGCAAGGAAGTTTACTCTGTAACCGTAGGCACCGTCATAGCCGCAAACACGGCATTTTCCGATAACACGGTCATTAGTCTCAATCCATGTTGAAATAGCATTCGGATAGGTTGAATGCAAACAAACATAAAATGCGGTAAAAGTAATGTCATGATCGGCATCGAATACTGCAGTATCCCAATTTTCACTGTTCAATGCAAAAGACTTTGTTACACCGTTGGAGGTATATGTTGCCGCCCAACCGTTAAAATGGTGACCTGAGTTGTTTGAAGGAGCATAATACTCTTTACTTACAACATCGGAATACTTTTGATTCAAATCAATTTCAAAGGTCTTTGAAGAACCTCCGCCGGGAAGTGTTCCGTTAAATTCGAGCATTACGGAAACACCGTTATTCTGTCCCGAAAAATAACCGTTAGCATTAAAGGTAACGCTATATTTCTTTGCCTCGCTCCAATGTGCATAGAGCGAATGATTTGATGTTGCCGTTACGATAGTAGAAGATATAACCTCAGTACCGCCCTCGGCTGCAGTAAACCAACCGTCAAAGGTATAGGAATCTCCCCTTGTAGCTGTAGGCAAAATCCCGTAAGGCTCGCCATTATATACTGTTTTCGATGCTGTGGAAGAACTACCACCGTTAGCGTTAAAGGTTACGGTAATAGCGGTCTTCGGTGTCCATTGAGCTTCGAGCGTAGCATCATAAGGTATAAGCCAGGTATTTCCCTCCCATTTATCGGAGGTATTCCATGTTTTAGTGTAATTTATCTGGGAAACGTTTATCTTCCAGCCGGTAAACAGATAACCGGATCGTACCGGAATATGACTATCCCAGGGGAATTCAGTCTCCAGTGCAGACTCAAAGAGAATATCCTTTGAATAGGAAGATGAACCTTTAATTGTACCACCCTTTGCATCGAGGGTTACGGTAAAGGTATCTTTAGTCCAGAGAGCTATCATTGCTGCATCTGTAAAGAAGAGATATTTCGATGAATTCCAGACACTCTCGGAGGAATAGGTTATGGGATTACAAAACCATCCAACAAATACGTATCCGGGTCTTTGGGGCTGTATGCCGTCCCAGGAAAAGACAGATGACAAGCTGTCATTAAAGGAGATAGTTGCTCTCTTGGGATCCGCTGAGCCATTAAAGTTACCGCCCGAGGGATCAAGAGTCAGGGTAAAGGAATCGGGTCGTACGTATTCAAGGTATACAAGGGACATCCAGCCCTGATACAACGTACCGTTGTAATAAGTTGTACAATATGCCCACTTGCCGTTCATTTGAGTAACACTTAACATAGTATTACTCGGTAAAGTAGTAACAAGTGTACCGGAACCGCTGGGCGTTGCGCGCATATTTAATGATTGCGTTGTTTTATAAATTCCGTAAATCGGTGTCCATTCTGCGTTTAAAGTAGAATTCTGACCCCAAGTAAAGGGCTGTGTTCCCCATCCGTCCGACCAAAATTCAGCCGTAGAAGCACTGTGACGCCAGCCTTCAAAGGTATAGCCGTTCATTTCCGGCACGGGGAAAGGAGAAATAACATCGGAAAGCAACTGATCCTGTCTTATCTTATATGATAAGTTGAATCCGTCGTGTGTTGCGTGCTCACCGTTAAGATTAAGAGTAAGGGTATACTCCTGACCAAGCCAGTGAGCGTAAAGGGTATGATCAGATGTAGCTGTGCAAACGGTATCTGATGTGATCTGAGTTCCGCCGCTTGAACCTGTAAACCATCCGCCGAAGGTATAGCCTGTGCGGGTGGCGGTGGGTAATGTGCCGTATGCTTCATTATAGTATACTGTTATTGATGCCGTGGAGCAGTTACCGCCGTTAGCATTAAAGGTTACGGTGAAGGAATCCTTCTCTTCCCATTGAGCCTCTAAGATAACATCATAGGGAATAAGCCAAGTATTTCCTTCCCACTTACCTGTTGTGTTCCAGGTCTTAGTGTAACTCATCTGAGATACCGTTGTTTTCCAGCCGGTAAAATCATATCCGGTTCTGGTAGGAATATAATTGTCCCAGGGGAATGTCGATTCAAGGGATGAACCGTAAACGATATCCTTTGAATAGGTGGATGAACCGTTTATCTTACCACCTTTGGCATCAAAGGTTACGGTAAAGCTGTCCGGCTCCCAGATAGCATTCATGACAGCATCATCGGGAACATTGTAGGGTGTAGCGTCCCAGGTTGCCTTATCGGACCACATAACGTCACCTAATTTCCAACCCTGGAATACATAACCTGCCTTAGTCGGCAAAATATCATTCCATGCAAATACTGTGTTGAGATTTGCACCGTAGTTTATTGTTCTTGTTATGGCAGATTCGCTGCCGTTGATAAGACCGCCCATGGGGTCGATTGTAAGCTGATAAGGAGATGCCTCCCACTTTGCCTTGAAGGTACCGTTGCTCTCAACGGTATACTGATCCGCCATCGAAGCAGATGTAAGGGTGTAAACAACACTGCCGTTGACTATAGCATCCCAGCCTACTAATTTATATCCTGCCTTAACTGCGGTAGGATAACTTCCGAAGATATCGGTATAGCTGTCACCGTAATACGCGGTATAGGAGGCAGAATGACCGCTTGTCATAGTACCGCCGTTTGTATCAAGTGTAACGGTATATGAATTTCCCTGCCAATGAGCATAGAGAGTATGGGCAGAAACATTACTTACTGTAGTTGAGCTTGTAACCTTACTGCCTCCGGATGCCGCAGTATACCAACCTAAGAAAGTATATCCCGCACGTGTAGGTGTAGGAAGTGTTCCGTAAGTGGAATTATAGGTTACTGTTTTGGATGTAGTTGAAAGAGATGCATCGGATGCATTCTTATCAAATGTTACTGTATATGTTTTTGCTGTCCACTGAGCTGTAATGGTAATATCCTGTCCCCAGGTATAGGGCTGAGTTCCCCATCCGTCTGTCCAGAGATCAGAAGAGGTTCCTCTCTTCCATCCGCCAAAGGTATAACCGGTTCTTGTGGGAACCGGGAAACCGCCGATAACGTCAACCAGCTTCTGATCTGCCTTAAAGGTATAAGTGGTTGAATATCCCGAGGGCATTGTGCCGCCTGCAGTATCGAGAGTTAAGGTGTAACCTATTTCAGTCCACTGTGCGGTAAGCGTCAGGTTATATCCCGTCTTGATGGAAGCACCCTTCTGATAGATATTGCCGTTTACATCCGGGTCATTACTCGTCGCCTTCCATCCGGCAAAGGTATAACCGTTTCTTGTGGGTACGGTCGAGGAAACCGTATAGGTTGCCTCAGCCTCGGGATTTGTACAGGAATAAGCCTTCGCAGTATTGGAAGGAGCTCCGCTTCCTCCGTTGGCATTATAGGTAATACTGTATCTCTTGGCAATTGTAGCTTTACAAACACTACAGGTTTCGAGATAATAATTGGTAAGCTCCTCACCCACCACTTTATGGTTGTTACCGGTGAAGTTAGCGGGAGCATAGGAGTTCTTGCAGTCACTAACAGACTGGATCACAAAGGCTGAGCTTGTAATAGGCTTAACATTCGCCGAAGTAGAACCGAGTCCTGCAGAAAACGCACCAACACCGTAATAGATCTGATCCTGGTCGTCGATATTAAGTCCTGTTGCAAGGGTCTGAGTAAGTCCGTTGGTATTTGAAAGAACGATGCTGTAGGTATCTTCAGCCGTTCTTACAAGCTTAAGGGTAACGGGCGCAGAGCCGTTTGCCATAACGATCTGTCCGTCAAGATTCTTCTTTTCAAGAAGATTGGATGCATTATTGGGGTTTGAAAGATTACCCGCTGAATCAGCCTTAAATACGTTATAGTAATCATAATAATCCTTTGAATTGGCATCCGCTGTAAAAGTAACTACGTAACCTTCAGAACCACAGAGACCGTAGCCGGCGCCCCAAAGCCAGTTCGTAAAGGGGGTGGTAGAAAGACTGCTTGACTGAAGTATAGCTATACTGAAAGCACCGTAACCGACGCTGTCGGAAATAGAGTCGACAGTAACAGCTCCAACATCCTTACCCGTCTGTATATCAACGGTAATGCTGTAGCCTGCAGGTGCAGTATATCCATTTGATGCAACCGCGACAAAGTCATCCCATCCTCTGTTACCCTGCTTCAAACTCGAAACGATTTGATTACCGGAAACACTGAAGGGATTGAAGCCTTGCTCGTGGAGATATCCGCCGGTTACACTTGTGTATGTAGGAACTGTCAGGTTACCTGCGGAGTCCATTGTAGAACGGTCATTAAGGAAGCACTCATACCAGCCTTTCCAGTTATTCTGGTCAAAGGCAAGATTTGCCGCCGCCTCAGAGGACGGCATTTCAAATATAATAAATGAAGAAAAAATCATAAGGAGAGACATGATAAATGATAGTGTTCGCTTGCTTAAAGCTTTGATATATGAAGTCATATTCTGTTCTCCTTTCTTTTCATTTCTTAACATCTATATTCAACTTGTACACAATTTATACAAATTTTGAATTTAGGTACAAAAATCCCTTTTATTGAGTATAGCATAAAAGTTTTTATCTGTCAAGTTTATTGCTGATTTTTGGAAATATTAACAAAAGTACAAATTAATATCTGGTTAAGGATCATTTTTTTACCTATAATATTTACAAAAAAAACAATAATAATAAATTCAAAAAACTGTTGACAAACGGATAAAAGTATGATATTATGGTTTGGTCAATTGAATGACTCATTAGCTCAGGCGGTAGAGCACATGACTTTTAATCATGGTGTCCGGAGTTCGAATCTCCGATGGGTCACCAAAACAAAAACCTTTTGTCTCAAGACAAAAGGTTTTTGCTTTATTGCGTAGCTGTTGGATTCTGAGGTTATTCTGTTTACATTAAGTTTATGTATATGCTCTATATAATATATATGAAGATTTCTTAATTCTTCGTAATATTATTTTAATAAATTTATGATATACTGAATTATTAAATTATTTGTTTTTGAGGTAATTATGAGCTTAAGAATAGGCCTTGATGTCGGTTCAACGACATTAAAGTGTGTTGTATTAAATGACGCAAACAATATAATATACGCAAATTACGAAAGGCATTTCTCTAAAATTTCAGAGAAGTCCTGCGAGCTCCTTACAACTATAGCCGAAAGATTTCCAAACGAAAAGGATATACGCTTAGCTGTATCAGGCTCAGCGGGAATGGGTTTTGCTGAGGATATAGGTCTTCCCTTCATACAGGAGGTCTTTGCCACAAAGATTGCTGTTTCCTCATATATTCCTGATACAGATGTTGTAATAGAGCTTGGCGGAGAGGATGCCAAGATCCTTTTCTTAACAGGCGGAACAGAGGTTCGTATGAACGGTACCTGTGCAGGTGGTACGGGAGCATTCATTGATCAGATGGCTACTCTGCTCAATATTAGCGCAGAGGAGCTTAATGAAGCGGCAAAGGGATATTCCAAGATCTATAATATTGCATCCCGATGCGGAGTATTTGCAAAATCGGACATCCAGCCCCTTATAAATCAGGGTGCTAAGCGTGAGGATATATGTAAAAGCATACTTAACGCGGTCGTTAATCAAACTATATCGGGTCTTGCTCAAGGTCGCGATATCGAAGGAAAGGTCGTTTACCTCGGCGGTCCCCTTACCTTCCTGTCAGAGCTTCGCGAAAGCTTTGACTATATGCTCGGTCATAAAGGGATATGTCCTGATAACTCTCTCTATTTCGTTGCCATTGGTACCGCACATAGCTGTAACGATGATATTGTCGATATAGTTAAATTAAGGGAAAAGATCGCAAATACAACAAAAAACCGTACTTATAACGCTCTTCCCCCTCTTTTCGAGAACGAGGAACAGTACAAATCCTTCAAGGACAGACACAATAAGGCTGTAATTGACACAAATGCCGAGCTTACCGAGTCGGGTATTGCATATATCGGCATAGATGCAGGCTCCACCACCATAAAGGCGGCGCTTATCAATGAAAACGAGGATATTGTTTATTCCACCTACCGTCCTAACAGCGGCAATCCGGTACCGATAGTCAAGGAATTTTTGACAGAAGTATATGAAAAGTACCCCAATATCAAAATACACGGTGCTGCTACCACAGGCTACGGTGAGGAGATAATAAAAAACGCTTTTAGGTGTGATTTCGGTATAGTTGAGACTATAGCACACTATACAGCCGCAAAAAAGTATAATCCCGACGTTGATTTCATTATAGATATCGGCGGTCAGGATATCAAGTGCTTTAAGATAGCCGACGGTGCAATAGACAATATATTCTTAAACGAGGCGTGTTCCTCCGGGTGCGGATCTTTCTTGCAGAGCTTTGCCGGAGCGTTGGGTTATAATATAGCTGATTTTGCAACTCTCGGACTATACGGAGAACGCCCCGTCGATCTCGGTTCACGCTGTACCGTATTTATGAATTCATCGGTGAAGCAAGCTCAAAAGGATGGCGCAAGCATAGAGAATATATCTGCAGGTCTGTCAATAAGTATTGTTAAAAACGCTCTGTACAAGGTTATCCGTGTTTCCTCTGCCGATGATCTGGGCAAGAATATCGTTGTCCAAGGCGGTACATTCCTTAATGATGCCGTACTTCGCGCCTTTGAGCAGGAGATAGGACACGACGTTATCCGTCCTGCCATTGCAGGTGTTATGGGCGCTTACGGTGCAGCTCTTTATGCAAAACAGGCCTCAAGGGGCAGCTCTAAAATAATAGATATTACCTCACTTTCCTCCTTCACCCACACGGTTAATGCCATCACCTGTAACGGCTGTACCAACCGCTGTAAGCTGACAGTCAACACCTTTGCGGACGGTAGCAAATATATTGCGGGTAATCAGTGTGATAAACCGATTAAAAAGAACAGGGGTGAAGAGCGCTACAACATGTATGAATACAAGCGCGAGCTTCTTTCCTGCTATAACGATCATGAGGGTACACGCGGTATCACTATAGGTCTTCCCATGGCTCTTAACATGTATGAGATGCTTCCCTTCTGGCACACCTTCTTTACCAAAATGGGCTTTTCTGTTAAGCTCTCAGGTGAATCCAACCGCAAGCTCTACCTCAAAGGTCAACATTCTATCCCCTCGGACACGGTATGCTATCCCGCAAAGCTTGTTCACGGGCATATAGCAAATCTTTGCGAAGCTAAGGTAGATGCAATCTTCTACCCTTGTATGACCTATAATTTCGACGAGGGCTTGGGTGATAATCACTTCAACTGTCCAGTGGTTGCTTATTATCCTCTTGTTATCGCAAGGAATATGAAGGAAATACAGTCAAACGTACTTATAAATGACTATATCGGTGTTGATCAGAGAAAGTATTTTCCCAAGAAGTTCACAAAGATCCTTTCCAAATACTTTGATAATATAAACCTTAAGGACGTTAAGGCAGCGGCAGATGCGGCATATACCGAATA
>SVTI01000077.1 GCA_015063855.1 Oscillospiraceae bacterium | reverse complement strand
GAACAATGTATGTAAATACTAAAGTATATGTTGGATCCAACTCCTATGGAGTAAAGAAGGGAACATATCTCTTCGGTGAAGACGGTAAGATGGTTGGATAATTATCTAAATAACCGAATAGCGGCAGAGTGATCTGCCGCTATTTTATACTTTAAAATCAAAATGGCTGTCATCCGACAGCCATTGTTGATTTATTAATTATTAAAATCCTAAGAGCTTAGTTCCTGCTGCTTCAAGCTCCTTTAGCTTTTCGCCTGCAGACTTGTCATCCTTACCTACAGCACTGAGATACATTTTGATCTTAGGCTCAGTACCTGAAGGACGAACGATAATAGAGCTTCCGTCCGTAAACTCAAATCCTATAACATTTGATTTTGGGAGAGTTATCTTCTTCTTTTCACCTGTAGCAACATCTGAGATAAAAGATGTTTCATAATCGCTTATCTTTGCTACGGTCATACCGGAGATATCCTTTCTGTCGGTATAACGGAGATCCTTCATGATGTCAGATATTCTCTGCATACCACTCTGACCCTCACAGGTGAAGCTTATCTGTGAGCAGATATAACAACCGTATTTGTTATATATATCGTGAAGTGCTTCATAAAGCGTTTTGCCGATGGATTTATAGTATGCCGCCATCTCGCAGATAAGCATCGAAGCAACTACGGCATCCTTATCTCTTACATAGCTTCCGGCAAGGTATCCATAGCTTTCCTCAAATCCGAAGATATATCTGTTTTCCTCACCCTTTTCCTCGAGAATAGCAATCTGCTCACCAATAAACTTGAATCCTGTGAGTACGTCTATAAGGGTAATGCCGAAATCCTCAGCAATCTTTCTGGTAAGTTCGGTGGTAACTATAGTCTTCACCGCAACCGCATCTTTGGGAAGGGTATTCTTTTCGGTTCTTCTTGTGAGGATATAGTGAAGAAGAAGTGCTCCTACTTCATTACCGGTAAAGAGTCTGTAATCACCGTCTACAGGTGCGGCGATACCGACACGGTCACAGTCGGGGTCTGTAGCCAAAAGCAGGTCGGGTTTGATCTCATCTGCTAATTTTAAAGCTCTCTCAAATGCCTGCCTGATTTCGGGATTGGGATACGGAGCGGTAGGGAAGTTACCGTCGGGCAATTCCTGCTCGGGAACAACTGTAACGTTATCTATACCCATTTTTGAAAGAATGGCGCGTACCGGCTTATTTCCGCTTCCGTGAAGAGGAGTATATATAACCTTAAGCTCGGAGAGATCAAGCTCTTCGCTTACTCTCTGTTCCTCTACCTTAGAGAGATATGCCTCTATTACCTTATCGGAGATATATTCGATTTTTCCGTCATTAATCGCCTTATCAAAGTCTGTGTTTTTAACCTCATCAAAGATATCCACTTTGTTCATGATAGAGAGCACATACTCAGCAGCTTCAAGGCAAAGCTGGCATCCATCAGGGCCGTAAGCCTTATATCCGTTATACTTTGCAGGGTTGTGACTTGCTGTAATAACTATACCGGCATCGCATTTAAGCTCTCTTACAGCGAAGGAGAGCATAGGTGTAGGCATAAGCTCTGAATATATATATACCTTGATGCCGTTTGCAGCGAGTATTGAAGCTGCTCTTTTGGCAAACACATCTGATTTTATACGGCTGTCATAAGCGATAGCGACCTTGGGCTCCTTACTCTGTGATAGCACGTACTCCGCAAGTCCTTGAGTAGCTTTACCGACAGTATATATATTCATTCGGTTTGTTCCCGCTCCTATAACTCCGCGGAGTCCTCCGGTTCCGAATTCAAGATCCTTATAAAATGCTTCAGAGATCTGTTCCTCGTTTTCATGCATTGCTCTTAATTCCTCAACGAGATCCTTGTCCTCCGTAGCTTTATTACACCAAAGAAGATACTTTTCTTTAATCATGTTTGATCCTCCTTATTTTAAACATAATAATATAATACTTTATTTTTAAAGTAAAGTCAACATACAAAGTTTATAATATCGTAAAAAAGTGGATTTATGCTTATAAAATTGATATAAAACCTTGACAAGATGAAAACAAGATGCTATAATAATTACGAATTGATGAACAAAGTATAAACCAACATAAACGCATTTTTGAATATTTTATTCAAATGGAGAGAAAGATGAAGAAAATCACAGCACTTATATCGGTCTTACTTGTCGCCATGCTGACGGTATTTCCGGTTGCTGCAAAAAGCGGCAGGGATATTCTTGCCGAGCATAACGAGGATTATGCTGAAGAATGCGAAAACGTAATATTGGCTGTTAAAGCTAATTATACAGAATATTCAGCGCATATAGGCGAAAGTTTAAATGATATCGATTTTGAACTTATGTACAGATGTTATGAGTTAGAGTCTGATGATTTCATTAAAGCTTTCAGAGAAGACGGTAACTTTAAAGATAATATCAGCACTTCCTATTATTGGGTTGTGCCCAGTTATGATACCAAGATTAATGAGGTAAACGGTCAAAGCGGTGAGGTCGTGGTTTGTGAAAATAACGATCTTGAATTCGGTTGGGCCATAAGAGAGGGAATAAGCTACCCTTCTTACGGTGATCTTGATACAGACTATGCATCGTTATGTGATATTATTCTTGATGAACATCCTGATGCAGACAGTGATGATATCCGTGTTGTTTACGGGGATATGATTAAATGCAGAATGTTTTATTTCACCGAAGACGGTGAAGAGTATATTCTACCGATGTTTTTAAACGAGGATCCGAAGTGGGCGGATAGCGGAAAAATATACACTGCAGAAGAGTTTATCGAGAATGCAAGCCAAAGGGTTTCATCATCTTCGCAAAATGATGACGGTTTCTTTAAATCAATGCGCAATAATATAGACTATATTATCGGAGCAGGAGTGATAGTTCTTGTTTGCGTAATTGTGTTCGTAATACTTTACAAAAAGAAGAATAGTAAAAACGAGGATGAGTAATCCTCGTTTCAGACTGTCGAAAAAGTCGGTCGGACGTGTGAATAAAATAATTATCAAAAGTTTTATTTCCCCAAAAAGATTTTTAATAATTAATATTTTATATTCCAAATTAACTGAATAAGCATTCAAAAAGGGCTAAAACATCGAGTTTCAGCCTTTTTTCATTTATAGGAAATTACTACATTTCGTGTAAGTTGTTCGCGCTGCAGAAACAGGCGAAATTCGGTGCGCCCGGCGGCCCTTTTTTCATTTATAGGAAATTACTACATTTCGTGTAAGTTGTTCGCGCTGCAGAAACAGGCGAAATTCGGTGCGCCCGGCGGCCCTTTTTTCATTTATAGATAATTACTACATTTCGTGTAAGTTGTTCGCGCAGCAGAAACAGGCGAAATTCGGTGCGCCCGGCGGCCCTTTTTTCATTTATAGAAAATTACTACATTTCGTGTAAGTTGTTCGCGCTGCAGAAACAGGCGAAATTCGGTGTGCCCGGCGGCACTTTTTATTTTGCGTTTCTTGTTAATTTAATGTGAAAAGGTGTGATTTTTGTGTTAAAATTAACAAAAATATTGTTGCTGTGTATTGACTTTGTTTTGATAAAATGATAATATATAAATAACAATGTAAATTAGTACATTGAGTAATTGTCATCATATTATTAAGGATGGTAAAAAATATGAATGTTTCCTCGAGGAGAGAGGTCATCCGTACCCTTCTCGGCACAAAGCCATTCATCTCTCTCGATGAGTTGACGGCGGCATTCCCCGAGGTTTCGCAGATGACGCTGCGCCGTGATATTGAATATTTCGAGAAGCAGGGCGAGGCTATTAAAGTCAGAGGCGGAGCACGTTCAATGAAATTTATAACTACTTCTATGGAGGATGCGTTTTCCAAGAGATTGCATGAGAACGTAATGACCAAGGAGAACCTTGCTGTAGAGGCAGTTAAAATGATCGAGACCGGTCGTTCGATCTTCCTTGATTCGGGAACGACGATGCTTACTTTGGCGGCATTGCTTCCCGACGAGAGATTTACGGTCACGACAACAGGACCGAATGTAGCTCTTGAGATAATCAAGAAGCGTAAGCCTATGGTAAATATCGTAGGCGGTATGCTTAATCGCGACAACATTTCGGTAGTGGGAAATTCCGCACTTGAGTTTATCGATTCTATCAATATTGATATTGCGTTCATCGTGCCCTCCGGTGTTTCGGCAGACGGACTTACCGGCGGTAATTACACAGAGTGTGAGATCAAGAAGAAGATAATCGAGAAGGCTCATAAGGTAGTGGTGCTGATGAACCTTTCTAAAATGAATAAGGTATTACCTTATAACGTATGTCCCTTAGAGGACATAGATGTCCTTATTACGGACAGGCTGCTGCCACCTGATATGGCACAGCGTTTAAAAAATGCCAAGACAGAAATAATAATAACACAATATAATTAGGAGGAAGACAAATGGCAACATTAGTTATTATGCCAAGACAGGGACAGAGCGTTGAAAGCTGTGTCATCACCGAGTGGGTGAAAAAGGTTGGCGATAAGGTTAATGTAGGAGATGTACTCTTCTCTTACGAGACCGACAAGTCCAGCTTTGAAGAGGCTGCTCAGGTTGAAGGTACACTTTTAGCTGTTTTCTGTGAAGACGGTGATGATGTACCCTGCCTCGATCCGGTATGCGTTATCGGTAACGAAGGCGAGGACTTCTCTGACCTTGTGCCCAAGAAGGAGGAGGCAGCAGCTCCCGAAGCACCTGCTGCAGTTGAAGAAAAGGCAGCTCCCGCACCTACCGCAGCACCTGCAGTAGAAGCTCAGGCTACCGAAAACAAGGACGGCTTTATCCGCATCTCTCCCAGAGCTCGTCACCTTGCTGAGCAGACAGATGCAGATCTTTCCAGAGCAGTTCCCACAGGCCCCATGGGCAGAATTATAGAGCGTGACGTTAATACTCTTCTTGATAAGGGCTACCTTGTTGGTACTGCTCCTGCAGAAGAAGCAGTTGCAGCTCCCGCAGCAGCTGAGGCGGCTCCCGCTCCCGAATATGTTGACGAAAAGCTCTCCAACATCCGTAAGGTTATTGCTAAGTCTATGCACGCATCCCTTTCCGGTATGGCTCAGCTTACACTCAACACATCCTTCGATGCTACACAGCTTATGGCATTCCGTGCTACCTGCAAGGCGAATGCAGAGAAGTTCGGCATGAACAACATTACATTGAACGATATGGTTCTCTTCGCAGTTGCTAAGACTCTTAAGAACCACAGAGATCTCAATGCACACTACCTTGATGCTGAGGACAAGATGAGATTCTTCACAGATGTTCATCTCGGTATCGCTTGCGATACTCCCAGAGGACTTCTCGTTCCTACAGTATTCAATGCAAATAAGATGACTCTTAACGAGCTCGCAGCAGCTTCCAAGGCTGTTATCGGCGACGCTAAGAACGGTTCTATCAGCCCCGACAAGCTTAAGGGCGCATCCTTCACCGTTACCAATCTCGGTGCTATGGGTATTGAGAGCTTCACACCCGTTGTTAATCCTCCCCAGACCGGTATTCTCGGCGTTGGTGCTATCATGCGCCGCGTAAAGAACGTTGGCGGTAATGATGTATTCTATGATGCAATGGGTCTCTCCCTCACATTCGACCACAGAGCTCTTGACGGTGCTCCCGCTGCTAAGTTCTTAAAGGAACTCTGCACAAATCTCGAGAACTTCAATCTTTTACTTGCTAAGTAATAGGAGGCGGAAATAATGAGTTACGATCTTATCGTATTGGGCGGCGGCCCTGCAGGCTATAATGCTGCAGAAAAAGCTGCTCATGCAGGACTTAAAACACTTTGTATCGAGGGCAGAGCTCTCGGCGGTGTTTGCTTGAATGAGGGCTGTGTTCCTACAAAGACACTTCTTTATTCCGCAAAGATTTTTGACTATGCAAAGCATGGCGCTGAATATGGTGTAAACTTTTCAGGCGCTACTATCGATCACGAGAAGGTTATCGAGAGAAAGGGAAGAGTTGTTAAGATGCTCGTAGGCGGCATCGGCGCTACCTTGAAGAAGGCAGGCGTTGATGTTGTTATGGAGAACGGTGTTATCCAGGGCAGAAGTGCTGAGGGCTTCACCGTTAAGGCTGGCGATAAGGAGTACTTAGGTAAGAAGCTTCTTATCTGTACAGGTTCTACCGCAGCGGTTCCTCCGATTCCCGGACTTCGTGAAGCAGTTGCAAGCGGCTTTGCCGTAACCAACCGTGAGATTCTTGATATGACTAAGGTTCCCGAGAAGTTTGTAGTTATCGGCGGCGGCGTTATCGGTCTTGAAATGGCTTCCTACTTTAACTCCATCGGTTCCAAGGTAACCGTTATCGAAATGCTTGATCATATCGCCGGTCCCACCGACCGCGAGATTTCCAATATCCTTCAGAAGAACTACAAGAAGAAGGGCGTTGAGTTCCTTCTCGGCTGTGCAGTTAAGTCTGTTGGTACCGACAGCGTAACCTACGAAAAGGACGGAAAGGAATTCGTAGTTCCTGCCGACTGTGTTCTCGTTTCCATCGGCCGTCGTGCTATGACTCAGGGTATCGGCCTTGAGAACATCGGTGTTATCACTGAGCGCGGTGCTATTGTTACTGATGATCAGATGAGAACCAATGTTGCAGGCGTTTGGGCTGCAGGCGATGTAAACGGCAAGTCCATGCTTGCTCACACAGCTTACCGTGAAGGTGAAGTTGCTGTTAACAACATGGTTGGCAAGAAGGATATCATGCATTATAACTCCATTCCCGCAGTTATCTACACCAACCCCGAGGTTGCATCTGTTGGTGAAACCGAGGAAACTATCAAGGCTAAGGGTCTTGATGCAAAGGTACAGAGCTTCACTCTTAAGTACAGCGGCAGATATATTGCTGAAAACGAGGGTGGTGACGGTATCGTTAAGATCATTATCGGTAAGGAGCACAGAAATATCCTCGGTGTTCACATGATCGGTAACTATGCATCCGAGATCATTTACGGTGCGGCTATGATGGTTGAAAAGCAGATGAGAGTTGAGAATGTTCAGAAGATGGTATTCCCGCACCCTTCGGTTTGCGAAGTAATCCGTGAAGGTCTCTTCCAGATCTAAGCGGGCGGACCCGGTCCGCAGCGAATGATCGAGCATGAAGCTTGATAGAATTCAAGGTTTTGTGCCCGAAATAAACTAAAAAATAATTTTAAAGAAATATATAAAAATAAGGAGTATTTACTATGCCTAAGAGTCAATATGTAGATCCCGGTAAAGTCTTTGAGCCCGGTTTTATCACATTCCAGGACATTCCCGTAAACCAGTACAAGAAGACATTTGCTGAAGAAAAGAAGCTTTATACAAAGGACGATATGCTCAGAATTTACCGCGATATGAGAATTATCCGTGAATTCGAGACAATGCTTAACGAAATCAAGACCAAGTCTGCTTACAACGGTGTTGAATACAACAACCCCGGCCCTGCTCACCTTTCTCTCGGTCAGGAGGCTTCCGCAGTAGGTGAAGCTTACGCTCTTGATATCAACGACCTCACCTTCGGTTCTCACAGATCTCACGGTGAGATTCTCGCAAAGGGTCTTTCTTCCATTCATAAGCTCGATGATGAAGAGCTTTATGACATCATGAAGGAATTCCTCGGCGGTTCCGTTCTCAGTGTTGTTGAAGGAAAGATGGCAGCTCATGAAAGCATCAAGGAGCTTGCAATCGACTTCCTTCTCTACGGCGCACTCGCAGAGGTATTCGCAAGAACCACAGGCTTTAACAAGGGTCTTGGCGGTTCTATGCACGCATTCTTCATTCCCTTCGGTATCATGCCCAACAACGCTATCGTTGGTGGTGCTGCTCCCGTTGCACTCGGTGCCGCTCTTTATAAGAGAGCAAACAAGAAGAAGGGTATCGTAGTTGCTAACTTCGGTGACGGTGCTTGCGGACGTGGTCCTGTTCTTGAGGCTCTCAACATGGCTTCCATGGACCAGATCAAGCAGCTTTGGGGTAAGGACGGCGTAAACGGTGACGGCGGTCTTCCCATCCTCTTCAACGTATTCAACAACTTCTACGGTATGGGCGGTCAGACCCGCGGTGAGACCATGGGTTATGATATGGTTGCAAGAATCGGTGCAGGTGTTAACCCCCAGCAGATGCACGCAGAAAGAGTTAACGGTTACGATCCTCTTGCAGTTATCGATGCAGTTACCAGAAAGAAGGAGCTTCTTATCAATGGTGACGGTCCTGCACTTCTCGACGTTGTAACCTACAGAACCACAGGTCACTCTCCCTCCGACTCCTCCACATACAGAACTCAGGAAGAGATCGATGCTTGGAAGGCAGCAGATCCTATCGAAGCATACAAGGCTAAGCTTATCAAGGGCAAGCTCGCTAAGGCTGAGGACTTTGCAGCAATCGATGAGGTTATCATCAACCGTATGACCGAGGTTTGCAAGCTCGCTATCAACGATGAGATCTCTCCCAGAATGGATATGGATAAGGAGCCTGATGCTATTGCTAACATCATGTTCTCCAACCAGCATGTTAAGTCCATGGATGAGACCAGAGAGCCCGAGGTTCTCGCTCCCAAGGAAGAGAGCCCCAGAGTTAAGGCTATCAAGAATAAGGTAAGAACTCATTACGATGCAAACGGCAAGCCCGTAGCTAAGGCTAAGGTTTACCAGGTTCGTGACGGTCTCTTTGAAGCTATCGTTGACAAGTTCTATGAAGATCCCACCCTTATCGCATACGGTGAAGACAACCGTGACTGGGGTGGTGCATACGCAGTATACAGAGGTTTAACAGAGGTTATTCCTTATCACAGATTCTTCAACTCCCCCATTTCCGAGGCAGCTATCGTTGGTTCTGCTGTTGGTTACGCAATGAGCGGCGGTCGTGTTATCGTTGAGCTTATGTACGCTGACTTTATCGGTTGTGCTGGTGATGAAATATTCAATCAGGTTGCTAAGTGGCAGTCCATGTCTGCAGGTATCCTCAAGATGCCTATCGTTATCCGTGTATCCGTTGGTTCCAAGTACGGTGCTCAGCACAGCCAGGACTGGACAGCTCTTACAGCTCACATTCCCGGCCTGAAGGTTGTATTCCCCTCCACTCCTTACGATGCTAAGGGTCTTATGAATGCAGCTCTTAACGGTACTGACCCTGTTGTATTCTTCGAGTCTCAGAGAGTATACGACTTCGGCGAAATGTTCCACGAAGGCGGAGTTCCCACCGAGTACTTTGAAGTTGAAATGGGTGATCCCGACGTTAAGCGTGAAGGTAAGGATATCACAATTCTTACAATCGGTGCTACTCTCTACAGAGCACTTGACGCAGCTAAGGAGCTCCAGGACAAGTACGGTATCTCTGCAGAGGTTATCGACAGCCGTTCCATCGTTCCTTTCAACTATGAAAAGGTTGTTGAGTCTGTTAAGAAGACCGGTAAGATCATCATCGTTGGTGACGCTTGTGAGCGCGGTTCCGTAATGAAGGATATGGCAGCTAACATCAATGAGTTCTGCTTCGATTACCTTGATGCTCCCGCTATCGCTCTCGGCTCCAGAAACTGGATCACACCTGCTTACGAGCTTGAGAAGTACTTCTTCCCTCAGGCAGATACCATCATTGATGCTATCCATGAAAAGATCATGCCCATTCCCGGACACGTATCCACTCATAATGTAAGCGACCTTGAGAAGATCGCAAGATCCAAGAAGGGTCTCTAAGCAGCATGATGCTGCACCCGGATTTGGGTGTTGCATACACAGATAATTCAATACTAAATCAAATGCCTCCCGGTTCGGGAGGCATTTTGATTTGATAAGCCGGGATTAGGATGTAGGATAGAAAATAGGAAACAGAAAGTGAAATAAAAGTAAAATACGAACAACCGGGTTGTTGACAAAATGAAATAATTGTGTTATAAGAAGGTTATAAATACTTGTTATTTCAACGGAGGGCATAAATATGAAAAGAACATATCGTATATTTTTTTCGGTATTTTTTGTAATGATGTTGATTGTAGTATTATCCGTAGCTGTAAATGCCGAGGAATATTCCGGTCAATGCGGAGACGATCTTATCTGGAAGCTTGACACAGTAAGCGGCGAACTGTTAATCAGCGGAACCGGGAATATGTACAATTATTCATTTAAAACTGACGGAACTACCGCACCTTGGGGGGTGTATGCTTCAGAGATAAAATCCGTTATTATAGATGATGGTGTTACCAATGTAGGTGCATACGCATTTTATGAATGCAAGACTATTACAAATGTTTTGATAGGTGAAGGTGTAACGGAAATAGGCAATTATGCGTTTTATGATTGTGACGGCATTACCATGTTAAAGTTACCTTCTACTCTTCAAATAATCTCCCAATATGCTTTTTACGATTGTGACGGCTTCACATCTCTTACTTTTCCGGATAATCTGAAAACGATTGGAAGTTATGCATTTCATGGATGTGGCAAAGTTACGTCTCTTGTTATGGATGATTCGTTGGAAACTATCGGCTCCTATGCTTTTGGCAGTTGTATTGAAATCAGAACTATTGTTATGTCCCAGTCTTTAAAAACAATCGGTTCTTATGCGTTTAACTCTTGTATAAGTCTTATTTTTCTCGATCTACCCGCTTCTCTTAAAACGATTGGAGAATCGGCATTTTATAGATGTTGGAGTATGATTGACGTTACGTTTAACGGAAATCTTGATCGTATAGGACTTTTTGCGTTTGAAATGTGCGATGACCTTGAATCTGCGTATTTTTACGGTGAAGTGAATAATTTCAATATATCAATTTTTGTATCTTGTGATCATGTTACAATATATTGTATTGAGGGTAGTGAAATACACAGCTATGTTAAGCGTAATAAAGTTGATTATGAGCTTATAACATGTATTCATGATTATATTTCTGAATACCGCGAACCAACGTGTACCAAAAGTGCGTATACCGAAATGATTTGTAAAAAATGCGGTGAAAGTAAAATTTATGCAGAAAATGAAAAAGCAACCGGACACTCATTTACAGTATATATTGACAATAATAATGCAACCTGCTTCAATAACAGTACAGCAACAGCAATATGTGATAATGGTTGCGGTGCCTTAGATACGGTTGAAATAGATGGAACAATGCTTGGTCACATATTTACAAATTATATTAATGATAATAACCAAACGTGTATAAATAATACTACTGCAACCGCTTTATGCGACCACGGCTGCGGAACACGTGATACCGTGATCATTGAAGGCACAGCTCTTGGACATAACTATACAAATTACATAAACGATAACAACGCCGATTGTATCCATGACGGTACAAAGACCGCTGTTTGCGATAACGGTTGCGGAGCAAGCGATACCATCATAATTGAAGGAAGCGCCCTCGGCCATAGTTTTACAAATTATATAAACGATAATAATAACGACTGTATCCATGACGGTACAAAGACCGCTGTTTGCGATAACGGTTGCGGAGCAAGCGATACCATCATAATTGAAGGAAGCGCCCTTGGTCACAGCTTCACAAATTATGTGATCATCATAGAGCAAACTTGTACCATAAACGGTGAAAAGGAAGCATACTGCGATAACGGCTGCGGAGAAAAGAATGTAATAATCGAAAAAGCCGAAGGACATATACCCACAGAATGGATAGTAATAGAAGAGCCTACATACTATGATGAAGGATATCAAATCAAGAACTGCACCGTATGCTCCGAGGTAGTAAACACCGAAGTTATCCCCGTGCTTATATACAACGGCTTCCCCGATGTTTGGGATGCTTCATGGTATGCCGAAGGGATAGAGTATTGCTTCAAGCACGGATATATTAC
>SVTI01000076.1 GCA_015063855.1 Oscillospiraceae bacterium | reverse complement strand
ATGTCACGGGGCTCAACAACCTGCCACTCGTCACCTGCAAGCATGATAGCGCCCCAGAGGTGATGGTTAACGTTGATAACTTGACGCAGCGTTGTTGCGAATACCTGTGCATTGGGGAATGCCTTCTTAACATTCTCGATCATACCCTTGAAGCCGTCGATCTTTGCTGCGATGTCCTTACCACCCGCTTCGGGGCCCTGGATGCCGAGACAGAGCTGGAAGTCCTCCTCATTACCGATAAGAATATCGGAGATAGATGCGATCTCTGTGAAGATATCGTGAAGCTCTTTTTCTCTGCCTTCCCAGAAGGAAGCACGGTGATTTAAGTCAAAGGAAATGAGTGTACCATACTTCTTTGCAGCTCTTGCAAGCTCGAGGCAGAACTCACTTGTTTCATGGGAAAGTGCGCCGATAAGGCCTGAAAGGTGGAGAATACCTACACCCTCTTCGCCGAAAATTCTTTCAAGGTCAAAATCCTTGATATTAAGGGTGCGTCCAACCTCACCTGCACGGTCGTTGCAAACACGAGGACCGCGTGCGCCGTAGCCGCTGTCTGCAATGTTGAACTGATGACGGTAGCCCCAAGGACCACCCTGAGGAACTTCAACACCTTCATAGTCCATACCTCTTGAGCGAAGGTCACGCTTGATGAACTCTGCAATAGGACTATCCTTAACGAAGGTGGTAAGCACCTTTGTGGGAAGACCGAGGTATGCGGAAATGCTTGCAACATTGGTCTCGGCAGAGGTTGCCTGCATCATAAACATATTGCCGGAAGCAACGGGCTGTCCGTTGGGAGGGCAGATTCTGACACCCATACTTGTAGGAACTACAAGAGCGTATTTACAGTTTTCTTTTATTTTAAGCATTATTGTTACTCCTTAAGTGAATAATCTATTGATCGCAGCAGCTCTGTTTAGCTTATACTACGTAGTTAGTTGCCGCAGTATCACCGCCCATACCGGTCCAGTTGGTATGGAAGAATTCTCCGCGGGGATGATCAACTCTTTCATATGTGTGTGCACCAAAGTAGTCTCTCTGAGCCTGAAGGAGGTTTGCGGGGAGACGGTCGCAACGGTAACCGTCATAGTATGTAAGAGCGGTTGCCATAGCGGGTGCGGGAATACCGTTGGTAAGAGCTGCAGCACAAACTCTTCTCCAGCCTGCCTGAGCATCATCGATAATGCCCTTGAAGTAGGGGTCAAGAAGAAGATTTGTAAGCTCGGGATTGTTATCAAACGCTTCCTTGATCTTGCCGAGGAATACGCTTCTGATGATACATCCGCCACGCCACATAAGAGCGATACCGCCGTAGTTGAGATTCCAGCCATAGGTCTTGGCAGCAGTTCTCATAAGAGCATAGCCCTGAGCATAGGAAATGATCTTGGATGCGAAGAGTGCGGATTTAATATCATTTATAAATGCCTCACGGTCACCCTCAAACTTGGGTGTGGGGCCTGTAAGGATCTTGGAAGCTTCAACTCTTTCTTCCTTGATTGCGGAGAGACAACGGGAGTAAACTGCTTCGCCGATAAGGGTAAGCGGTACACCCTCGTCAAGGGATGCGATAGCGGTCCACTTACCGGTACCCTTCTGACCTGCGGTGTCAAGGATCTTTTCCACGATGGGCTCTCCGTCGGTGTCCTTATATGCAAGAATGTCACGGGTGATCTCGATAAGATAGCTGTCGAGCTCCTCGGTATTCCACTTAGCAAATACCTCGTGCATCTCATCACAGGTCATGCCGAGATAGTTCTTCATGATCTGATATGCTTCGCAGATAAGCTCCATATCACCGTATTCGATTCCGTTATGTACCATCTTTACAAAGTGACCTGCACCGTTTTCACCAACCCAGTCACAGCAGGGAGTGCCATCCTCGACCTTTGCGCAGATAGCCTGGAATATAGGCTTAACAAAGGGCCATGCAGCGGGAGAACCACCGGGCATCATGCTGGGACCGTTAAGAGCGCCCTCTTCACCGCCGGAAACACCGGTGCCGATGTAAAGAAGACCTTTGGATTCAACATATTCTGTTCTTCTCATTGTGTCGGGGAAGTGGGAGTTACCACCGTCGATGATGATATCGCCCTCCTCAAGAAGGGGAATGAGAGTTTCGATCATAGCGTCAACAGCAGAGCCCGCCTTGATCATCATCATAACCTTACGGGGTTTCTCAAGAGAAGCAACAAGCTCTTCAAGAGAGTATGTGCCGACAATATTCTTGCCGTTAGCTCTGCCCTCAACAAAGTTCTTTACCTTCTCGGTAGTTCTGTTGTAAACGGATACGGTGAAGCCCTTGCTCTCCATATTCATTACAAGATTTTCGCCCATTACGGCAAGGCCAATAAGACCGATATCGGATTTTTTCATTTTTATATCTCCTTGTGTTTATTAATCATATTTTGTAATACGAAATCGGGAATTTCCATGTTGCCAAGGCCTCTGCCAATGGAAATATGGGGCTTGAATGCACCGTGGAAATCCGTGCCGCCCGAAATTATAAGTCCGAGCTCATCGGCTAATGCCTGATACTCTGCCTGCATCTCGGGTGTATATTCTGTATAGTAACCTTCAACACCGCAAAGTCCCTTCGCCTTTAAGCGGGTGAGGAAAGCCTTTAATTCGTCATGAGGCTTACGGGTGAGGTGAAGATGAGCAACAAATGCCATACCTCCTGCCTGATTGATAAGCTCAACACATTCCTCGTCGGTCAGAGCCTGCCTGCCCGAATAAGCGGGGCGTCCGTTGGCAAGGTACTTATCAAAGGCTTCCTTGACACTTTCGCAGTAGCCCTTCTTAACCATAAGCTTAGCAAAGTGTGCTCTGCAAAGTACGTCTGTTTCTGCCAGTTCCTCAACCTCGTGCATGGTAACGTCAAAACCGAGCTCACGAAGTTTGTGGCATATTTCTTCTTCACGCTCAATTCGCACCTGACGAACATATTTGAGCTTTTCAAGAAGAATTTTGTTGTTTATATCAATAAAATAACCTAAAATATGAGTTTCTGTGTCCGATTCTGCGGAAAGCTCGATAGCAGGTATAACCTCAATGCCTATCTTCTTTCCTTCCTCAAGAGCTTCTGCAACGCCCGAAAGGCTGTCATGGTCGGAAAGTGCTACTGCACTTAAACCTTGTTTCTTTGCGTGGCGCACAAGCTCGGCAGGGGTCATCGAACCGTCCGAATATATCGAATGGGTATGAAGATCTATCATATATACCTCACAGTGTCCAGAGCCCGAGGGCGGGATTGCTTATATAGAATATTTCTTCACCGTCTATTGTATGGAAGCCGTCGGTAAGCACCGAGGGATCATATTTCTTTATTATTTCATCGTAGGGAATATACTTGAAGTTTACACTCTCGATTTCCTCCTTGCCTACCTCCTTTGTACAGTAGGTGATGGAGAAGCGATCATCACTTGAACCGTGGATAAGGTGAGCCGCAACAGAGAGATTTTGCTTTAAGTCGTCATTTTCGCGAACTAATTCAAGAACCTTTTCTCTGCCAACGTAACCGTACTTACGGATAAGGCGGTCATTTTCATCATCCTCGCCGAACTTCTTAACGGCGGGAGCAAGGATAATAAGCTCACCTCCGTCGGCGATTGCCATACGGGTACGGTAAACAGCCTTGTTGCCAAGCCATGTGCTCTTGAATTCACGGGGGTCAAGATTAACTACAACCTTCTTTAAGGGCTTGTCCATCTTGTTGAGGTTTGTATCCTGACTGTTCTTTACAGCCATTTCAAAAAGCTCACGCTTTCTTCCTATATATAATCCGTGAATAAATGTATCGTCACCCTTGTTTGTGGTAACTGTGAGAACGTACATAAGGGGAACATCCTTTAAGAATGTTTCCTCTGCATAGTCAAATACTTTTCTTACAGGGGAGAAATCCTTACCCATGATTCTCTCCATGCCGTAGAATGCGCCGAGCATATGGGAGGAGTTTATCATGCTTGAACCGCCACAACCAACGAAAATGTTTTTTGAGTAGTTAGCCATACCCACAACCTCGTGGGGAACTACCTGGCCTGCGGAGATTATAAGGTCATACTTTTTATCCATTATACGATAGTTGACCTCAACGTCTATCTTGTCGGTTACAAGTCCCTCGGAAACCTCGGAAACAAATTCCGAAGGAACCTCGCCTAACTTGATAACGTCCTTTTTCCAGTTGTGTACAAGTATTTTTTCAAAAGGTACCTCTTTGCCGAAAAACGCTTCGCATTCTGCCTTTGTCATAGGCTCATGGGTGCCTAAGGCAGGCATGATGTCGATCTCGCTTCTGTCCTTGAGCAGATCATAGTAGATCTCGGTTATCTTACCTGCGCCCGAATACATACGCGTATAGTCGGGAGGAAGAATAAGAACTCTGTCAACCTTTTTTTCTTCAAGCGATTTTGCAAGAGCTTCGCGAAGCTCGGAATCGCTCATTCCGTTTTTACTTTCGTAATACATAACTTTTCCTTTTATATTATAATTATAATCAAAATTATCTAATATTCTACCACAAGCCTACGTTAAAGTCAATTATTATTATCGGCTATTTTGTTAAGAATTTCGCATACTTCGGTAAAGGTTTCGGCACGGTTGATATCAACACGGCTTTGTGCCGCACCGCGAAGTCCCTTTATGAACCATGCAAGCTGGGTTCTTGCTTCGCGTATTCCCGTGTATTCGCCCTTGTCCTCTATCATCATGTAAAGATATTTTTTAGACATATCCATTCGTTCCGAAAGGGAAGGGGGCGTATATTCATTACCTTCAAGGGCAGACGTTATTTCGGTGAATATCCAGGGGTTTCCGTAAACACCCCGTGCAGGCATTATTCCGTCACAGCCCGTATATTCGTACATACGAAGCGCATCCTCTGCTGTATATATATCTCCATTACCGATAACGGGAACGGTTACGGCTCTTTTTACATCCCTTATTATATCAAGGTCTACCGTTCCGGGTGTGTACATCTGAGATTTAGTTCTTCCGTGTACCGCTATCGCAGAGGCCCCTGCTGCTTCCATTCTTTGGGCAAATTCAACCGCGTTTTTGCTTTGTTCGTCCCAACCTGCGCGTATCTTTACGGTTACGGGTATATTTATTGCATCGGCAACTGTATGTACTATCCTTTCGGAAAGTTCGGGATCACGCATAAGCGAGCTTCCTTCGCCGTTTGAGGTTATCTTTTTAACCGGGCAGCCCATATTTATATCAATTGCAACGGGAGAAAACTTATCCGCAAGCTTTTTTGCCGCTTCCGCCATTATCTCGGGCTCATGACCGAAGATCTGAATGGAGCAGGGAAAACAACCTTTATCAAATTTTGCGAGAGTTTCGGTTTTTTCGTCTCCAAAGTGGATCGCTTTTGCCGAAAGCATTTCGGTGACAGACATTTCACAGCCGAAATCATGGCATAGGGTACGCATGGTATAGTCGCTTACTCCTGCCATCGGGGCAAGTATAAGTCCGTGTTTTAATTCTGTATTTCCTATTTTCATAACAGCTCCAAAAATAATATCAAGGTAAGTATATACCAATAATAAATAATATTCAATATAGAAGTGTAAATTTTGTTGACTTTTGCTGTCGCGGCAGCTATAATTAAGTCAATAAATGTATTTGGAGGTGAATCTTATGTTAAAAAGATTTTTGGCAATATTGTTATGCTTTGTGATTCTTTGTCCGATTCTTGTATCCTGTTCCTCAACGGTGGAAACGGAGGACAGAGAGGAAGAAAGAGAAAAAAATAATAATGATGAGGATGACGGTAACGGCAGCACTCATAACTCAAATACCATTAAGGTCGGTATGAGCGGTCCTCTTACAGGTGCTGCTGCCATTTACGGTGAGGCAGTACGTAATTCCGCACAGTTGGCGGTTGATGAAATCAACGCTGACGGCGGTGTTAACGGCTATGACCTTGAGCTTATTGCTACCGATGATGCACATGACACTAAGAAGGTTGAGGCTAACTACGTAAACATGCTCGATCATGGCATGCAGGTTTCTCTCGGTTGTGTAACCTCCCAGCCCTGTCTCGAGTTTGCTGAGCTCGCAAAGGAAGATAACCTTTTCTTTATGACTCCTACAGCTTCAAACGGTGACGTTACCGAATACGATAACGCTTACCGTATGTGCTATGACGATGACGGTCAGGGTAAGGCTGCGGCAGATTATATCAATTCTCTCGGTTTTAATAAAATAGGTATCTTATATAAGGCGGATGATTCTTATTCCACCGGTATCTATGATAGGTTTATGGAAAATATTGATTCCGATATCAAAATTGTGGAAGCTGCATTTACTTCGGCAAACGAAACCGATTTTTCATCACAGATAGATAAATTGGAAAACTGTGAATTTATCTTTATGCCTATCTACTACATGCCTGCGGCTTTATTTATGACTCAGGCTGTTGACAGAATTGCTGATGATGTAATATATTACGGCTGTGACGCCTTTGACGGTATCGAGTATACAGAAGGTTTCGATATTTACTATATCCCTCAGAAGGTAATGATGCTTTCATCCTTTAACGTATGGGCTACAGAGGGTCCAACCAAGGAATATATCGATAATTATACAAGAGATTACGGCACAGACACACTCAACCAGTTCGGCGCTTCCGCTTACGATACGGTTTATGCTCTTGCCGAGGCGATGGAGGGAACTGATATCACACCGAGCTCTTCTCCCGACGAGGTATGTGAGATGCTGAAGGAGGTTTTTCAGGGCGGATTTACCTTCTCCGGAGTAACGGGTGAGAATGTGAGCTGGGACGAAGAGGGCTGTGTTAACAAAATGCCTATCGCTTTTATTATAAAAGACTATAATTATTAACTGTTTTTGTCTATATTCAATAAAAATACAATATTTTTCACTTTTCTGTGAATTTTTATTGACAAAAGAAAAAACATGGAGTATAATTTCTTGTGTATTATTTTTAAAAATTCAAAGGAGAAAATTATTATGTCCAAGAAATTCTTTGCGATTGTTCTTGCTGCATTGATGGTTCTCGGAGCATTCAGCTTCGCAGGTTGCGGTAATAAGAGCAATACAATCAAGATCGGTTTCTCCGGTCCTCTCACAGGTGCTGCTGCCGTTTACGGTGAAGCAGTTCGTAACGCAGCTGAAATGGCTGTTAAGGAAATCAACGCTGACGGCGGTGTTAACGGTTATGACCTTGAGCTTATCGCTACAGATGATGCTCATGACGCTAAGAAGGTTGAAGCAAACTACGTTAATATGCTCGATAAGGGCATGCAGGTTTCTCTCGGTTGTGTAACATCCAACCCTTGCCTCGAGTTCTGCGCACTTTCCAAGGAAGATAACGTATTCTTCCTTACACCCTCCGCTTCCAATGACGATGTAACCAAGGAAGACAATGCATACCAGATGTGCTTCGCTGATGCTAAGCAGGGTGTTGCTGCGGCTAACTACGTTAACGGTCTTGATTTTGATGAGATCGGTATCTTCTACAAGTCCGATGACTCCTACTCCAAGGGTATCTATGCACAGTTCAAGGACACTCTTGACAAGGGCATCAAGACTGTAGAGGCATCCTTCACCTCTGCTAACGAGACTGACTTCAATACTCAGATCAATAAGCTTAAGGATTGCAAGTTCATCTTCATGCCTATCTACTACACTCCCGCTTCTCTCTTCATGACTCAGGCTGTAGAAGTTGTTTCTGCTGATACAGTTTACTACGGTTGTGACGGTTTCGACGGTATCGAGTCTGCAGAAGGCTTCGAGATCGACAAGATTCCTCAGAAGATAACAATGCTCTCTCACTTCAACTCCAAGGCTGACAAGGGTATGGCTAAGGAATTTATCGACAAGTACACCAAGGAGTACGGTGCAGATACTCTTAACCAGTTCGGTGCATCCGCTTATGACTGTGTATACGCACTCGCAGCAGCTATGGAAGGCAAGGATATCACTCCTAAGACCGAAGCTTCCGAGGTTTGCGATATCATGAAGGAAGTATTCCAGAGCAAGGACTTCAAGTTCTCCGGCGTTACCGGTGATGATATCACTTGGAACAAGGACGGCTCCGTTAAGAAGGACGCACAGGCTTTCGTAATTAAGGAAGCTAACGCATAATAGAAAGTATCTATAACTTATAACAGTTTGCCGGCTCAGTTTTTCTGCACCGGCAAATTGTTGTAATTTAAGACAGGAACAAAAATGAAAATTTTAGAACTTTTAATTAACGGTTTGAGTATCGGCGGTACTTATGCTATGATAGCCTTGGGTTATACGATGGTATACGGTATCGCAAAAATGCTCAATTTTGCTCACGGTGACGTTATCATGGTGGGCGGTTATACAATGTTTGTCATGATGAGCCTTATGGGTAATCCCATCCTTGCGCTTCTGTGTGCAACCGTGCTCTGTGTTGTTCTCGGTGTTACCATCGAAAAGCTTGCATATAAGCCTCTTCGCGGAGCTTCTCCTCTTGCCGTTCTTATTACGGCTATCGGTGTAAGCTATCTTTTACAGAGTACTGCACAGATGATCTTTGGTTCTTCACCCAAGATGGTCAACCTCATCAGCATGAAGCCTATCAACATAGGTGCGCTCAGAATAGAGGGCTACGTTGTAGTTACACTTGTAGCATCTGTTATTATTATGACCATACTTACGCTTTTCATCAAGTATACAAGGATCGGTCGTGCAATGGTTGCGGTTTCTGAAGATAAGGGTGCTGCTCAGCTTATGGGTATCAATGCCAATGCGATAATTACCCTTACTTTTGCTATAGGTTCTGCTCTTGCTGCATTTGCAGGCTTCTTTATGCTTGTTAAGTCCCCCAGCCTTTCGAATACTATGGGTGCTATGCCCGGTATCAAGGCATTCACCGCGGCAGTTATCGGCGGTATCGGATCTATTCCCGGTGCTATGCTCGGCGGTATTCTTATCGGTGTTGTTGAGGCGTTTTCACTTTCGGTTGAATCTATTGCTCCCTACACTGATGCTATCGAATTTTTGATTCTTATCATTATTCTTCTTGTCAGACCTTCCGGTATCCTGGGTAAGAAGAGAAGAGAGAAGGTGTAATGATGAAAAAGAATATCAAATGGAATCATTATCTCAATTATATCATTATCGGTGCGTTGACCGTTGTATTTAGTGCAATGTCGCTTACCGGTACTCTCAGCCGTCTTTCATACGTATTATTACAGAATATCTCCATAGCTATCATTCTCAGCGTTTCTCTTAGCGTAGTGGTAGGCTTTTTGGGTGAGCTTTCTCTCGGTCATGCGGGCTTCATGTGTATAGGTGCATACCTCGGCGGTAAAGTATCTTCGCTTTTACTCCCTGCTTTCGGTGAGAGCCTTATTAACGTTATCATTTCAATGGCTGTAGGTGGTATTCTTGCTGCTATATGTGGTGTTATTATCGGTCTTCCCGCACTCCGACTCCGTGGTGACTATCTTGCGATAGTAACATTGGCATTCGGTGAAATAGTTCGTTCTATCTTTATGAACTCTTCTCCTGAGAGCTTTGGCGGATCCTTCGGTCTTCAGACTCCCCGTTACGACAGAACCTATCTCTTTATAGTAGGCTTTGTTGTTGTTCTTATCTGTCTTGCTGTTATACAGAATATGATGCGCAGTAAGCACGGACGAGCGATCACCGCTATCCGTGACAGTGAGATCGCGGCAAGAGCGACAGGTATCAACGTTACTAAGTATAAGCTCATCGTATTCACGGTTTCCTCTTTCTTTGCAGGTGTTGCAGGTGTACTTTACAGCTTTACACAGAGCAACGTACAGAGTGTAAACTTCAGCTATAACTATTCTATCGAGATTCTTGTTATGGTAGTTCTTGGCGGTATGGGTAGTATCAACGGTGCTATTATTTCCGCTACGTTGATCACATTCCTTGACGTTCAGCTTCAGACCATTCTTACAGGTGACCTTGCTGTTCTTCAGGACTTCTTCTACGCGATCATACTTATTGTTATCGTTATTTATAACAATGCTCCCGGTCTTAAGAATTTCAGAGATAAGTATAACTTCAAGAACTTTACCGAGAAGCTCTTCAAGAAAAAGAATAATCCTGCACACATGACGGATGACGAGGCTAAGTGGAACCGTGTTCCCAGTAAGATCCTTGTTGACGAGGTTCTTTCCACTAAGATCCAGCGTGATCCTACCGCTTCCGTCAAGCCGGACAAGGAGGGTAAATAAATGTCGAATACAGTATTAAAGATAGAAAACCTCGGCATTACCTTCGGAGGTCTTAAGGCTGTTCAGCACCTTAATCTTGAGATCAAGGAAAAGCAGCTTTACGGTCTTGTAGGTCCTAACGGTGCCGGTAAGACAACGGTATTCAATATGCTTACCGGTGTATATAAGCCCACAGAGGGTGAGTTCTTCCTCAACGGTGAAAATCTTACAGGTAAGAGCCAGGAGCTTATCAATCATAAGGGTATTGCAAGAACCTTCCAAAACATCCGTCTTTTCAATAATATGACGGTTATCCGTAACGTTCTTGTCGGTCTTCATTATCAGCCAGAGTTCAAGTGCGGTTTCTTCACAAGTGTGTTCCGTCTCCCCCGTCATTTCAAGATAGAGAAGGCGATGAGAGAAAGAGCAAAAGAGATCCTTCGTATCGTAGGTCTTGAAGAGGAGAGAAACAATCTTTCCTGTAATCTTCCTTACGGTAAGCAGAGAAAACTTGAAATCGCCCGTGCTCTTGCTACCAATCCCAAGCTCCTTCTCCTTGATGAGCCTGCAGCAGGAATGAATCCCCAGGAAACAGCGGAGCTTATGGACATAGTAAGACATATCCGTGATAAATATAACATTACCATTCTCTTAATTGAGCATGACATGAAGTTCGTCTCCGGACTTTGTGACGAGGTAACCGTACTTAACTTCGGAACAGTGCTTGCCCAGGGTAACACCAAGGAAGCCTTAAACGATCCCGAAGTAATCAAGGCATACATAGGAGGTTAAGAGTATGGCATTGCTAGAGGTTAAGGATCTTGAGGTATATTACGGTGTTATCCGTGCCCTCAAGGGTATAAGCTTTAAGGTTGAAAAGGGTGAGATAGTTACTCTTATCGGTGCTAACGGCGCAGGTAAGACAACAACTATGCAGTCTATAATCGGTCTTATCCCCTCCAGAGGCGGAAGTGTTGTTTACAATGGTAACGATATTACCAAGACTCCCTGTCATAAGCTTGTCAAATTAGGTATGAGCCAGGTTCCTGAGGGAAGACGTATCTTTCAGGAGCTGACCGTATACGAGAACCTTATGATGGGTGCATACAGTATTAAAAAGAATAATACCTTCAAGGAGGATATTGAGGACGTTTATAAGCGTTTCCCCAGACTGAAGGAAAGAAAAAATCAGATAGCAAGCACGCTTTCCGGTGGTGAGCAGCAGATGCTTGCCATGGGACGTGCTCTTATGTCCCATCCCGATATACTTCTTCTTGACGAGCCCAGTATGGGTCTGTCCCCTCTTCTTGTTACAGAGATCTTTGATATCATCAAGGAGATAAACAAACAGGGAACAACTATTCTTCTCGTTGAGCAGAACGCTAATAAGGCACTTGCCATTGCGGACAGAGCATACGTTCTTGAAACAGGCTCTATAGTCCTCGAGGGTGATGCTAAGGAGCTCATGAACAACGACGATATCAAGAAGGCATATCTCGGAGAATAAGACAGTATATTAACATAAAAAGAACGGCAAAGTTGCCGTTCTCAGACTGTCGAAAAAGTCGGTCGGACGTGTGAAATTAATAATTATCAAAAGTTTTATTCTCCCAAAAAGATTTTTTAATAATTAACATCTGATACTCCAAACCAACTGAATAAGCATTCAAAAAGGGCTAAAACATCGAGTTTCAGCCCTTTTTTCACACTTTTCCGCGAAAAGCCTCACTACCGTACTTAGTACG
>SVTI01000075.1 GCA_015063855.1 Oscillospiraceae bacterium | reverse complement strand
AGTTAAAAACAAAACTGACTCCGCTTGAAAAACGAAGTCAGTATGTTGCTTAAAATTTAATATTTAAACTACCATAGTTCCTTTTTTGTGGTGTCTGTACAAATTGGGGCAGTTCACAAACAATACTGTCCTGATATTTCTCTTCAGTTTTTTGCGACGTTCTATCACTGCAAAATCACGGTTCAATGTATTCGCCCTCCTTTCCCGTTTATTTTTGACTTTTGATCAGTTTATAAAATCAATTTTCTTAAAGGGCCATATTCTGAAAAAGATCTTGCCTATTATCTGCTCTCTTTCAACACAGCCGATAACAGAGCTTCGGCTGTCTATCGAGGTATCTCTGCGGTCACCCATTATAAAGAAGGACTCCTCGGGAACCTCGAAGGGAAATTCTATATCGCACTCACCGAGAGACTTTTCGGTGAGGTAAGGCTCATCGAGGTTCTCTCCGTTTATGATGACATTTCCCAGATCGTCTATAGAAATCATATCACCCGGCATTCCGATGATACGCTTTATAAGTATCTTGTTTGAATAGGAGAATGCACACAGATCTCCGCGCTGCAGCCTCTTACTCTTAACGAGAAGAACTATCTCTCTATTGTTAAGCGTCGGCTCCATACTCGTTCCCGATATCTGTATAACCGGAAGTATGAGAGTAGCCACAAGAGCAGCTAATGCCGCAACCACTATCAGAACGGACACCGTGCTTTTAAGTATTCTGCGAAAGCGCCTTACGTGGCGGACTCGCTTTAATTCGTTTTCCAGCTCCACCTTGGTAGGTCTGTCAACTGCTTTCTTCATGTTTGATCCCTTAATCGTTCATATATATAGTATCAACAAAATATTGTATCACTTTTTTTGACCAATATCAATATTTTTCGATAAAAAATTGTAATTTATATTAATATATAATATTAATAGATTAATAAAAAGCAGAGAACAAATGATCATTCTCTGCCGATAGTCTTTATTCGACTTATAAGTATTTTCTGACCGCTTCAAGAATCTCTTGTGCCAATATATCGGGAGCCTTGGTTCCGTCAAAAACTAGAATACTTTCGCTGTCACAGAATCGCTCAAACATCTTAAAGAAATTCTCTCTGACCCGCTTCTGTCTATCCAACTGCTCAAACAGCTCGGTCTCTCCTCTGCTCTCTACTCTGCTCATGGAGATCTCGGCAGGGACATCAAGGAAGATATGTATATCGGGCTTTGCCAATTCCCTTGCCATAGAGTTCATTTCTATGACCCAGTCAATATCGCAATCAAGTGCCTGATATGCATACGAGGAAAGATAGTATCTGTCACAAAGAACCGCCTTACCTTCATCAAGAAGATCGAGTATACCGCCCTTTGAGGTAATGTGATCAAGTCTGTCAGCAGCAAAAAGAGGTGCTATGGCACGGATATCCGCCTTTTTTTCTCCCACAAGATAGCTACGAAGAAGCTTACCGATATCGCCGTCGGTGGGTTCCCTTGTCATAACGGCATCTCTGCCCATATCCTTAAACGCTTCAAAGAGTTTTTTAATCTGTGTGGTCTTTCCGCTTCCGTCAATGCCCTCAAAAGCTATGAATATTCCCTTTTTATCCACTGTTTTTCTCCTTAATCGTCATAAAGGGTGTTACCGCCGCAACACCCCTCTGATTTTTTAATTATTACTGTGCCCGCCTCAGAATGCGAGTTCATCGCCCTCGTCCAGAGAATCGATTATATCATCGTAATCGTCATCTGTGAAATCCTCGGGATCGAAGTCGAGAGAATCGTTCTCCGCACCGCGAAGCTTACGGTTGTACTTCTTGTAGATAACCGTTGCCGCAAGGAATATAGCGGCAATAGCTCCGATAATAATAATAGCTTTGAGTAAAGAATTCTTTTTCATGTCTTTTCTCCGTTTCTTTTCGATATATAGAAATTTTCCTCATTTCCCATTCTGTACGAAATGATTATACCACATAATTAGTGATATGTAAATAGTTTTTTGCCCGAAATCCCCAACATTTTGACTTGAAAGCTATGTTTTGAGTATATTTTTTTGTAAATATTATAATATATTTTTATAAAAAGTTGCAATTTTTATTCGCTTGTGTTATACTATAAAGAATAAATGGCAAAATTACACTTACACGCTTGTTCCGGACAAAGAGATTTTGGGTGCTATGAAGACAGAAATACTTTCTATGAATATAGCCGAATTAGAGGAGTTGTTAAATTCCTTCGGCGAGAAAAAATATAAGGCAAAGCAGATATTCGCGTGGCTTCACCGAGGTGTAGGCTTTGACGAAATGAGCGATATATCAAAGGCAACGAGAGAAAAGCTCTCGACTCTCACCTTCCTGTACTATCCCGAGATACGTCAGAAATACGTATCGGCTATAGACGGCACCGTTAAATATCTCTTCGCAATGCACGACGGTCAGCTTATCGAAAGCGTTGTTATGCGCTATAAGCACGGAAACAGCATCTGTATTTCAAGCCAGGCCGGCTGCCGCATGGGCTGTAAGTTCTGTGCCTCCACCCTCAACGGAAGAGCGAGAGATCTGAGTGCGGGGGAGATACTATCTCAGGTCATAACGGCTCAGAAGGATATCGGCGAGCGTATAGACAATATCGTAATGATGGGTATAGGCGAACCCCTTGATAACTACAAAAGCGTTATCCGTTTTCTTGAGCTTGTGGGAGCAAAGGGCGGACTGAATATCGGCTACAGACATATTTCTCTCTCCACCTGCGGTCTCGTTGACAAAATCGACAGACTTGCAGATGAGGAATTTCCCATAACTCTGTCCATTTCTCTGCACGCTTCAAGCGACGATGAGAGAAGCGAGATCATGCCTATAAATAAAAAATGGCATATAGATGAGCTTCTTTGTGCCTGCAGAAGATATTTTGACAAGACGGGCAGACGAATATCCTTTGAATACACACTTATTCATACAAAAAACGATACACCCGCCCATGCTAAAAAATTAGCCAAGCTCCTTTTAAAATATTTCAAGGGAGTTCCCTTCCACGTAAACCTCATTCCGGTAAACGAGGTTGCAGAGAGCGGCTTTAAGCAGGGCAGTGAAAAGAGTATACAGACCTTTATAAGTATATTGGAGCAGAGCGGTGTAAACGCTACCAAGAGAAGAAGGCTCGGCTCGGATATCAATGCTTCCTGCGGACAGCTCAGAGCAGAGAATGCAAATAAAACCAATTAAGCAATATATAACTTCAAACATACCACGGCAAATACCGATACGGAGGTGACACAATGTATTTCTACGGCAAAACGGACATAGGTAAGATGAGAGCCACAAATCAGGATAATTTCTTTACCATGCGTATAAGCGATAATGTACTTCTTTTCGTTCTATGCGACGGAATGGGCGGTACCAACGGGGGTAATATAGCCTCCAAGCTTGCTATACGTACCTTCTCCGAATATATAGAGCAGCAGCTGTCGGGTTATATCAATGATGACAACGTTATATGCGATACCGAAGAAATCAGTTTCACATCTCTTCTAAACGACGCGGTATTACATGCAAACAAGGCTGTATATTCGAGAGCTCACGAAAATTCGGAACTGGCAAACATGGGTACTACCATAGTTGCGGCAATATCGGTGGATGATAAGCTCTATATCACCAACGTCGGAGACAGCCGTCTCTATCTCCTTGAGGGGACACTTCTCACACAGCTGACCCACGATCATTCCTACGTGCAGATGCTGGTGGACATGGGTCATATAACCAAGGAGGAAGCAGCAAACAATCCGAGAAAAAACATACTTACCCGAGCGGTGGGTACCGAGCCTACCGTAGAAGCGGACGTTATGGAAACCGAACTTCCCCCTGAGGGCTCGTACCTTCTTCTCTGCTCCGACGGTCTCTACAATTTTTTAACAGAGCAGGAGCTTATAGATATAGTCTACGATACCTGCGGTGAATATGACGATGACGATTATGAAGCAGAGCTTGCCTATAAGACAGACCGACTGATCGACAAGGCTAATGCCAACGGCGGCGGTGACAACATAACCATCATCCTCATAAAGATACTCTGATCACGAAAGGAAGAAGCAGATGAATTCTTTTGACAATTATGTAGGTCAGGTCTTTGACAACAGATATAAAATAACTAAAATACTGGGTATCGGCGGTATGGCTGTGGTATTCGAGGCATTCGATACCAAGCTCAATCGTATAGTTGCCCTTAAAATGCTTAAAACCGAGATATCCAACGATTCTCAGTCTGTAAAGAGATTCATAAACGAATCCAAGGCTGTTTCGATGCTGGCGCATCCCAATATCGTAAGCGTCTATGATGTTTCGGTTAAGGATAATCTCAAATATATCGTTATGGAGCGCGTTGACGGCATAACCTTAAAGAGCTATATCTCCCAAAAGGGAGCGCTCACCTCAAGAGAAGCCTTAAGTTACGTTGAACAGATACTGCGCGCCCTTGAGCATGCACATTCAAAGGGTATTATCCACCGTGACATCAAGCCTCAGAATATCATGCTTCTAAAAAATGGCAAGATAAAGGTAACCGACTTCGGTATTGCCAAGCTGCCCAACGCTGAGACGGTCACCATGACTGACAAGGCAATCGGAACTGTATACTATATCAGCCCCGAGCAGGCAAGCGGAAGAGCCATCGACCAACGAAGCGATCTCTACTCTCTCGGTGTCATGATGTACGAAATGTTGACGGGCAAGCTGCCCTTTGATGCGGACAGCCCCGTTTCGGTCGCACTTATGCAGGTAAATACCAAGCCCAAACCGCCTCATGAAATCAAATCGGATATCGAAAGGGGTTTAGAGCAGATAATCCTCCTTGCAATGGAGAAAAATCCTGACAGACGATTCCAAAACGCATCCCAAATGCTTCGTCATATTCTACAGATAAAAAACTCACCCAACTACGTTTTCAAGACCAAAAGAACAGAGGAGGAGAATAGGGATACCGACGCTGCACCCCCCTCTAAGGAAGAGGGCGGAAATAATGCCGACAGTATTCCGAAATCTGTAAAAACAACACAAAAGGTAAAGAAATCAAAGAAAACCTCAAAGGGCGGGCACTCCATGTTCCCCGTAATTTTGGCAGTTACCGCTGCCTTCCTTATAGTTCTCGCCTTCTGTGGAATCAAGGTCCTAAACTATTTCTTCGATTCTGAGGAAATTAACAAGGCTAAACCCAAGGAGATCACCGTTCCTAATCTCGTAAACCAAAAGCTCACTAAAGAATATGAAGCTGAGCTCAACAAGAAGGGCTACAATATTAAGTACACTTACTCAAATGAGGATTCGGATAAGGAAGCCAAGACAATTCTAAGTCAGGAACCCAAAGCAGGCACAAAAATCAAGGCGGGATATACCGACGTAAAGCTTGTACTGAGCCGAGGAAATGAAAAGCCTATCACTCTCGACGACTATACGAGTAAGTCTTACGAAGAGCTTGAAGAATTTCTCAATGCTGAGGGCATCAAATACACCAAGAAATATGAATACGATACTGCCGTTGACATGGACTGTATAATACGTACCGATCCCATGCCCGGATCAAAGATATATAAGAGCGAGGAAGATCCCGTTATTATATATATCAGTAAGGGCAAGGAGCTCAGCTACGTTGAGGTTCCCAACTTCATCGATCTTACCAAGGAGCAGGCTATAGATTTGGCGGCAGAAAAGGGTATTACCTTAGGTGAATTTGATGAGCAGACCTCCAGTACCGAGGCAGGTATCGTCATAATGCAGGATATTGCAGCAGATACCACAATCACTAACGACACCAAGGTATACCTTACCTTAAGCTCGGGAAGCTGAGAGTTCATACAATAATAATGGGGTGCTCACGGCACCCCATTTATTAGAATTACTTTCTCCTGAGCCTGAAAACTCTCGAAAGTATCGGAACAAGAAATCTTGGCGGTTTAACAACTACAATCTTCATACTGCTTCTCCCTATCTGCAACGAAGGTATACCAGTCCCGAAGCGATTATTATTACCGCCTCGATAGCAACAAGGACCGAACAGGGGAGAAAATATGTAAGCAAGACCCCTGCACCAAAGGCAAATATCAGATAACCTGCGATCCTGCATAAAAATTTTACCGAACAGCGCATAATAAAAAACCTTTCCTCTGACCGAATTAGATAATGAGCTTTTACTCACTACTACATTCTATGTCGGTCAGAAGAAAAGGTTACGGTTTAACTTTATCTCTCCCAAGAAGGAATGCTTTTCAGTATCTCACGAAGCTCTATATAGCTCTCGTGACGAGACAGAGGTATCTTCCCCTCGCTTACAGCCTCAAGAACAGCACAGCCCTCCTCCTTGGTATGGGTACACTTGGTATATTTGCATCCGCCGAGATACGGCTCGAACTCTCTGAAGGTATAGGGTAAGAGCTCTACCGTATAATCCTCATAGATGGTGGGGTCAAGCATGGAAAAGCCGGGAGTATCGGCGATAAAACCGTCAGCATCCTCCCCAAAAAGTCTTGATAACGGATATAATTCCACATGACGGGTGGTATGCTTACCTCTTGCTATCTTGCGGCTTACGTCCCCGGTAGCTAATTCAAGCTCGGGGAAAAGCGCATTGAGAAGTGTGGATTTTCCAACCCCTGACGCACCCGAAAAAGCGGATATCTTACCCCTGCATTTCGACTTAAAAAATTCAAGCAGCTCTGACTTATCGCTTTCAGGATCTGTTACGAAGGTATCTATACCAATAGAGGAATATATACCCGACAGTCTATCTGCATTCTCGGGATCAAGATCGTTCTTGGTAACTATGACCACGGGTTCAATGCCCTTATGATCAGCTATAGAGATCATCTTATCTATGGTAGCGGTAACCGGAAGAGGTTTCCTTGCGGCGCATACAATAAAGAGAATGTCCAGATTCGCCATAGGCGGACGAATGAGGGTATTCTTGCGATCGACAATATCGATGATATATTCGTCCTCAAAGGTCACTCTGTCACCGACGTAAGGAGTAATATTCTCATGGCGGAAAAGACCTCTCGCTCTGCACTGACTTACCTCACCCTCGCAGAGTACGTCGTAGAGGCCGCCCAAGCCCTTGATTATAATACCGCAGCGTTCCATTAATACCTCGCAAAATCATTTTAACTATGATATAATTATATTTATTTTTATTTAAAAAGTCAAGTAAAGGAAAGATGTTATGCAAAATATTTTTGATAACGCCATTTCGAAAAGAATTCTAAAAAAGATAGTTCTCAGCAAACCCATAAACAAAGCCGTTACCAAGAGCGTAGCCAAACTCATAACCATGAAGGACGAACTCTATCTTCAGATAGAGACCTTCCACACCGACGGCAAAGCGACACAGAAAAATATAAAAGCATCCGATGCTCCGGAAGCCCTTGTACTTATGGTAGGTCACGAATATAAGCAGATGAACGTTATCACCACCGCAGGTGAATGTCAGATAAAGGTCTCGGGCAAGGGTAAGGTTACGGTGCTCGACCGCATTAAGGATAAGGGCGAGGCTGTCAGAGTCACCGGCCATGACAGAAAGAAGCAGCATATCATACCCGTAAACGAGCCTGTTGATTTCCTCTATGAGCTTGGTGTTAAGGATAAGGACGGAAGGGTCTTTGACAAAAAACGTTCCAAATTCAGACAGATAAACCGTTTCCTTGAGCTTCTTTCCGAAGCGGCAAGCTTTGATAAATCAAAGGAGCTCTACGTCCTCGATCTCTGCTGCGGAAAGAGCTACTTAAGCTTTGCAGTATATTATTATTTCACCGAGCTTCTCGGCATTAAGGTCAGAATGGACTGTGTTGACTTAAAGACCGACGTTATAGAATACTGTTCATCTGTAGCAGGCAAATTAGGTTATGACGGACTTCATTTTATTGCAGGAGATATAAACGATTTTGAGCCTGCTCGCACCCCTGATCTCACCGTGTCTCTCCATGCCTGCGATATCGCAACCGATATAGTTTTAGCAAAGGCAGTAAGCTCGGGAAGCACAGTTATTCTCTCTACACCATGCTGTCACCATGAAATGATGCATCAGATCAAGCCCTCCGGATCGGTTTGTGATTTTATGCTCACCCATTCAATATTGAAGCAGAAATTCTGCGATGCAGCAACCGATTCTCTGCGCTGTCTTATGCTCGAGGCAATGGGATACGACGTTATGGCGCTTGAGCTTATCGACCCCGAGGAGACACCGAAAAACGTCCTCATACGTGCAAATAAAAATCCTAAGCTTACCGATTCACAAAAAGCACAAAAGCTGGCACAGTATAACGAAATATGCAGCATTCTCGGTATAAAGCCCTACCTCAGAGAATTAGGAATGTAAAGTACAAAATTATAAATAACTCAAACGGAGGATGAAATCCCACGATTTCGTCCTCCGTTTTATTGAGCGATTATTTAATTATGTCCCTTATATGCATCTTCTTAATTCTTCCTTCTCATTCCTTCTATAGCCATAACAAGGACAGGGATGAGAATCACCTGCAGGATTATTCCGGGAATGGCATTGACCACCGCCTGCGTAAAGAAAAGATTCACACCGAAGGGCATACCCGAAATTCCGCAGAATGCGGCATATACTCCGCCCCAGACTATTCTTCCGCAGAGCATGGCAGCTATAAGTGAGATGTAAATATTGTATACCTTCCTTGGGAAACGGTTGTATAAAACTCCCGCTATAAGTCCGTATACACAAAGTTCAAAGCACATAGCCGCGGCTGTAGGAAAAAGCGGCGGCATCCCGAAGAGGAGACTTCTCATAAACGGAGCAACAGCACCGACGGCGGTACCGTATACAGGTCCGCATAGGAATCCGCAGAGAAGTACGGGTATATGCATCGGACAGAGCATATTTCCTATCTCGGGTATCTGTCCTGTAAGAAAGGGTAAGACAAGAGCCAGTGCAAGACAAAGTGATGCCGTTACCAATTTATATATTCGATCGTTTCTCATTTTTTATTACCTCTAATTCATAATCGTTTCCGCTTCTTATAAGAATATCACAGCGCTTTTCTATATAAGTTCCCTCGAAATATCTGTTTTCAAGGGGTATCCAGGTTGAAACAAAGCGGTCAAGCATTTCGGGATCTCTTTTTTCAAGTCTTGATATCTGAGCTTCGCCGTCAAGAGTCATAAATACCTTGAGATCGTAATATTTTTCAAGTGTGGGATGCAAGCTGTATGAGCCCTCAACTATAGTGAGTCCGTGCGGCTCTTTTTTTATTCCCTCCTCGTAGTATCCGCCGTGACACCGGTAAGGTCGACTAATATACGCCTCCCCTCTTGACAGAGGTAAAAGAAGCTCGTCGTGAAATCTCTCATAATCTACGTTTCCGCCGACCTCTGACATTCGCTCGGGAGTTCTTCTGTCGAAGGGAAGAAAATAATCGTCCATGTGGATAAGCTCGGCATTGAATATTTCAGCTAATCTCCGACCGAGAGTACTCTTACCCACGGAACACTTACCGTCTATTGCAATTATCGGAGCTTTTTTCGATTTTATAAGACCCTCTATATCCGAAAGTAAGCAAATAAGCTCTGCGAATTCACTCTTTATCACTCTGTAAGCGGGGTGATATTTTTCGCGGAATTTATTTGAATGATGAAGGGACGGACAACCCATCGCAATATGCTCTGCAATTACTTTTTTCATTTCTTCTTTGTTAAAGGGAAGCACATTATCTTCACATAAAACGGGAAGTAAGTGCAGAATATTTTTGTACTCCTCTTCCCTTTCCTCTTTTTTTGCAGAAAGCATAAAAAGACGAAGCAGAAGCTCGGGTGATATTTCAAGAGAGCCGAGATGTATACGGCTGTATTCCCCCAACTTTTCTGTTACTAAACCTCCATTTTCGGCTGTGTCAAACTCCTTTAAAAGAAGCTCCTTGCATTTTCCTTCATCATAAACGAAATGACCGCATCCGAATACAGACTGATACAAAGCCTTCAGCACATCTTGTATCTCCATATCAGGATAATATTCAATTTGTTTTTTTAATATTTCAACTATCTTTTCCATACATTAAACAAAGGCATACACCTATCCCTTGGGGATGTGTATGCCTTCATAGCATAATTAAATTTCAGTATTTTTTCAAAACGCTTGGCGTCGAATGTCCGCTTCGTGCAGGACCTTTATATTATATACAATATATATCCGGTTGTCAAGACTGAATATTGTTTTTATTATCATTTACAAGTTTCAAAATCCCTTCAACCAAAAAAGCAGCTCCTCCGACAAATCCGATTAATTCCCAGTCAAAACCGGGTTTAATAATGCGCTGATTTTTCAGATGAAATTCTACAACTCATACCTCATACTTCATAGCTCATACTTTTCCGAATATCCCTTCTGTTTATCGTTGACCGATGTATTACAGATCCTTACCCCCGGCACAAGCCTTTCAAATTCCTTGGGATTTCTGGTATGTATAGGCATAAGGGCTTTTGGTGAGACGGTTTCGACAAATCGCTTAAGCGTCTTGGCATCCGCATGACCGCCCGTATGCAGATAAACCGTTTCAAGACCGCGTTTTTCACATTCGGCTATGAATTTCTGCATGCTTTTTGACTTTTTCAGCCCTTTACGGCAAGAATAAAGAAGGATACCGCCTTCAAAGGAAATTTTTCTCGACAGACGTCTGATATATCCATGCATCAAGGGTCTGACACACATGACAAAGGGTGTTGATACAATAAGCTCCTTTGTCGCCTTGTTTTTTATTCCCTTGTACCACGGAAAGCGCAGGATCGAGGGTAAAAAGGCATACACATCGCTCTGCTTGTCGGGTGAGACTATCTCCTCCCCTGCAGCCTTAGCTATCTGCGCCATATAAGCATCCTCTATAAAGACCCTCGAGCTTTGACGTGCGGCATTGTAAAGGCTTACAGTTCTCTCGATATTAAGGGGCATCTGTAGGGCAAAAACAGGACCCTTAGTCTCAATAAAAAGCTTAGCCGCTTGCTTTTCAAGCTCAAGCTCTGTTCTTGCGATATGCTCGGGACGGTAGAGCTCGGTTCCTTCGCAGATAAGGATATCGGGATTACGCGGAAGCTCGGCAAGAAGAGCGTCAATACCTACTCTGCCGTGAGAGCGAAAATCTCCGGTATAAAGTATGGCTTCTCCTCCCGACTCGCATAAGAGCATATAGCTGTCGTATGCGGCGTGGTCGCAGCTAAAGGGTGTAACGGTGATATCTCCTATTTTAATACTTTGACGGTGAACCAAAAATCCCGCAGGCTTAAAAAGCCTTTTGAATTTATAGGCATCCGATATCTTCATTATCCTGTATGCTGTCTCGCCCACATATATGGGTATGGAACGGTGCACCCGATCGACCAGGCCCACGTGATCGTCATGATAATGAGTAATGAAAAGGCCATCTACGGAAGGGTTTTTAAAGAGACCATCGACCTTCGGAGGATGCTTTCTTATCTCCCTATCCGGACTTCTTCCGATATCGAGAATTATCCTTGTGGTTTCGGTGGATATTTCAATAATATTTCCGCCGACCTGACCCAAGCCCTGATGTATCTGTATATTCATAATATCACCTGTAATTTTATAATATGGTTATTAATTATATTATACCACAGAGATGATTTTGTTGCAAGGCTTTAGTGCAGCAGGATTTCACCCTGCACCCTGCTCTTCGGGCTTGGAGTTAGATTGAATTCATCCTTTAATGCCCGAAATAAGCATATCTACAAATTATAGTTTGAAGGGCTTTGCCCTGCACCCTATTCTTCGGGCTTGGAAGGGTTTCACCCTTCACCCTGCGTATCGGGCTTGGAGTTAGCAGTAATTGATTTTTCAATACCCGAAATAGTGAAAGCGATAAATTATAGTTTAGTGGTGAGTTTGCTGTGACAAAATGTCTTAAATAAACTAACGGAGAGCACTACACTAATAGCCTTCCCCAGCGGGGAAGGTGGCATTGGTGGAATTTTCTAAGCGCTTTCAAGCGGTTGGAAAATTCTACCC
>SVTI01000074.1 GCA_015063855.1 Oscillospiraceae bacterium | reverse complement strand
GATCGAATATGTCAATCACCTGATGACACACAGCTGGGGACAAAAGGTGGTCAGATTCTACGATTTGGATGGTAACTTAATTGAAGTAGGAACACCGATATAATCAACAAATTCCAATTTGTTGAAGAGCGCTGCCACAATACTTTGGGTCGTTTTTACCCCCCCACTTATACACCGTTTGGTCGCTCTTTCCAACTAAATCCATCTTTTCGTACGGGATAAATCCACCGGCGGTGGATGAAATTACTTCGTGATAAAATCCGACTTCGTGGGGTATAAATGAAGATTATTATTGTCAAGAGCTATTTCTCGAATGAGGGAATATCAAACATGTTGTTTTGAACACGTTATTTAGAATGAAATTAATATATGTAAAAAAATATTTCAAAAATATCAAAAAAAGTATTGACAAATGAAAATCGATATGCTATAATATCGTCTGTTGCGGGATGAGTCGCGAACAAGTCGAAGCAAATGGGAGCATAGCTCAGCTGGGAGAGCATCTGCCTTACAAGCAGGGGGTCATAGGTTCGAGCCCTATTGTTCCCACCATTTTTCAACTTCGGTTGAGCATGGTGAAGATCTTATCTTCACTTATGTGGCCTGGTAGCTCAGTTGGTTAGAGCGCTAGCCTGTCACGCTAGAGGTCGAGGGTTCGAGCCCCTTCCGGGTCGCCACTTTTTCTTTCGTCGGCTTCTACCGACATATGCCTCTGTAGCTCAGTTGGTAGAGCAGGGGACTGAAAATCCCCGTGTCGTTGGTTCGATTCCGACCGGAGGCACCATTATATTTAAACACCACCTGCGGATTTAGCTCATTTGGTAGAGCGCGACCTTGCCAAGGTCGAGGTGGCGGGTTCGAGCCCCGTAATCCGCTCCAAATGGCGACATAGCCAAGTGGTAAGGCAGAGGTCTGCAACACCTTTATCCCCAGTTCAAATCTGGGTGTCGCCTCCAAAGTAAAAAGCACTCCGATAGGAGTGCTTTTTACTTTGGAGCCAACATTCGGTGAATGAAATGGCCGCGAAGCGAACAGTTCAAATGTGGGACTCGTAGCTTCACGCCGCCGGGGACGGATGAAGTGAAGCTATCGAGTACGTCAGACACTTGACGAGTCCGAGTTACTTTATGGAGCACCGAATGAACGATAGTGTCAATGTGTCGTTTCGAAATGAATTGAGCATATCGAGATTTATTGGGTGAATTATAACTTTTACTCCATCTTAATTAATAAAATGATATACTAATATAAATATAAACTGAAAGAGAGTATTATGAATAAGAAATTAAAGGTTAATTTTATCAATACCGTGCTCATGTTAATAATTCTTACAGTATCCTTTGGAATAAGTATATTTCTGCTGGATGTCCTTGTTATTTCAGAGCATGTAACTACTGTATTTGTGTTTGCGGTATTTCTTGTATCACTTATTACAGAAGGGTATCTTTACGGTATTCTTGCAACTGTCATCAGTATTCTTGTAATCAATTATGCTTTCACCGATCCCTTTTTCGGTATGGATTTTACCGCACCCGAAAATATTCTGTCCGCTGTTATAATGCTTATTGTGTCCTTGCTTACAGGTACACTGACAACAAAATTGAAAAAATGGGATAAGCTTAAGGCTGAAAGCGAAAGGGAACAGATGAGGGCTAATCTGCTGAGAGCTGTTTCCCATGACCTTCGGACTCCTCTTACTACCATATACGGTTCAAGCTCTCTAATACTTGATAATTACGATAAGCTGGACGAAACTCGGAAAAAGCAGATGGTGTCAGGTATTAAGGAGGACTCGGAATGGCTTATCAGAATGGTTGAGAATCTTCTTTCCGTTACCCGCATTGACAGCGGTAACGTTAAGCTCATAAAGACACCTACCGTCCTTGAAGAGCTGATAGATTCGGTGATTTTAAAGTTTAAAAAGCATCATGCCGATCAGACGGTAGAGCTTGATATTCCTGATGAGATGATAATGATCCCCATGGATGCAATACTCATTGAGCAGGTGTTGATCAATATTCTTGAGAATGTTATTTATCACGCCAAGGGATTTTCTGTAATGAAGCTTCGTGTTTTTGTCATCGATGGCAAGGCTATATTCGAAGTAAAGGATAACGGATGCGGTATCGATGACGAAAGGCTTGAGCATATCTTCGACGGTTATATCGGCAGAGAAACAAACAGCTTTGACTCAAATAAGAGAAATGCGGGTATAGGTTTATCTGTATGCGCTACGATAATTAAGGCACACGGCGGTAAGATAACCGCAGAGAACTCTAAAGGCGGAGGAGCGACATTCAGATTTTCGCTTGCGATAGAGGAGAATGTAAATGAATAATAATAAATATAAGATACTTCTTGTAGAGGATGAAAATAATATTCTTGCGTTTGTGAGCGCACTTTTGGAATCAAACGATTATAAGGTCATATCCGCACGTGACTATAACAGTGCGAAAACTCTCTATACCTCTCATATCCCCGACCTTGTGATACTCGATCTCGGACTTCCCGATAAGGATGGCTCTGTTCTTCTAAATGATATCAGAAGTGATGATCTGACGCCTGTAATAGTTCTCTCTGCGCGAAATGATGAAAGGGAAAAGGTAAAGCTTCTTGATATGGGTGCGAACGATTACGTTACCAAGCCCTTCGGCTCTGACGAGCTGTTGGCGAGGGTGAGAAGTGCGCTTCGCAATACAAGGCACAGTTCGAGCGAGGGACGCTTACCCGGAGGCAAATTTACACTTATCGATCTTATGATTGATTATGATGCGCGTCGTATATTTATCGGTGAACAGGAAATAAAGTTAACGCAGACCGAGTATAATATCGTTGCCTTTCTCTCTGAGCATTGCGGTAAGGTTATGACATATTCCGCTATCATAAAGTCTGTATGGAGAGAGACTCCGAATGAAAGCAGTATAAAGAAGCTGCAGGTGAACATGGCAAATATACGAAAAAAATTTGGTGCAAGACCCGGTGAGTTCAATTACATAGTAAACGAGCTTGGAGTCGGCTACAGAATGAACGGATGATAAAAACGGAGGTGCGATGCATCTCCGTTACTTTGCAATTAGAGATTTGTACATAAGAATGATGGGTTAAAGAAATAATATTGGTAGATTTGGCGATGCTCAAATTAACTTTCTTTACTCTCTCTTTACCGAAAATATGATAAAATATCCTCGAGTCAGAAAAAAGAAAAATAGTGAAAGATGATTAGGAGGATCATTAATTATGGCATTAATTCAGAGCCTTATATGGCTGCTTGCCGGTGTTGGTATTTTTATTGTTGGTATGAATTTTATGGGTGATGCCCTTGAGAAAAGTGCCGGAAACGGAATGAAAAGATTGCTTGAAAGGATTACAAACAACCGTTTTTCGGGCGTAGGTGTTGGTGCAGGTGTTACTGCTATCATTCAGAGCTCGTCTGCTACCTCGGTAATGGTAATCGGTCTTGTTAATGCAGGAGTGCTTACTCTTATGCAGGCAGTACCGATTATAATGGGTGCCAATATCGGTACTACTATCACGGGTGTTCTTGTAGCACTTAAAAACGATTATTTTGATATGCTTATGTATCTCCTTGCCTTTGCGGGAGTTATGATGGGCTTTGCCAAAAACGAAAAGATCAAGATATTCGGCAGTCTTTTCAGCGGTCTTGGTCTTATCTTTGTGGGTCTTAACATCATGTCCAGCGAGGATGCCTTTGGTAGTCAGATCGTTAAGGATATGTTTACCGATATATTTGCTGTTATAGATTTTCCCTTACTTCTTATCTTTGTGGGTGTTATATTTACTGCATTGATTCAGAGCTCATCTGCCGCAACGGGTGTTGTTATCACAATGGTGGGTACGGGTGTATTAAGTCTTGACCTTGCGCTGTTTATAGTGCTGGGTGCGAATATAGGTACATGTGTTACGGCACTTCTTGCTTCTGTCGGTGCTAATGCAAATTCAAAGCGTGTTGCACTTATTCACTTTACCTTTAATACGATCGGTACTGTACTTTTTGCGATTTTGATCTGGGTATTCAGAGAGCCTGCGGTTGATCTTCTTGTTTCCTTCTTCCCCGGAAACGATCCCATGTCTCTACAGATGAGAGTTTCGCTGTTCCACGTTATCTTTAACGTAAGCACCACCATTGTTCTTCTTCCCTTTGTTAAGCAGCTTGTTAACTATTCCTGTGTTATCATTAAGGATAAGAAAACTGCAGAGGAGGAACGCAGTCTTAAGTTCGTTGACCAAAGACTTCTCTCAATGCCCTCTGTCGCACTTATTCAGGTTAAGAAGGAAATTGATTACATGCTTGGTCTTGTTGAGGAGAATATCAGCTTATCTTTAGAAACCATGGAAAACGGCGGCCTTGAGTACGGTAAAAGAATTGCCGAGAATGAGGAGGTTATCGATTTTACCAACAGCGCATTGACAAAGTTCCTGATCGAGCTTTCCTCTGACGTTGACCATAGAGACGAGCGTGTTATCGGTTCGTATTTCCATGTAATCAACGACCTTGAACGTATGGGTGACCATGCAGAGAACTTCTATGAGATCGGTGAGGAAATGGCAGGTAAGGGTATCAGTTTTTCCGAGAACGGAAAAGAGGATATTAAGAGAATGCACAAGACTGTATTGAGTATGCTTGAGATTTCAAAGGATGCTTTTGAAAATCTCAACAAGAACGGACTCGGTAAGCTGACCGAGCTTGAAAACGAGGTTGACGGCATGAAGAAGAAGCTTACAGCAAATCATTTTGAACGTCTTGCTGACGGAAGCTGCAGTGTTGAGGTTGGTCCTTACTTTTCATCCGCTGTTGTAGGTCTCGAGAGGGTGGCAGACCACCTTGTAAACGTAGGATACAGTATCTTGAATCCCATAGGCTCACAGGATGATAAATAAAAACTATTGCAATTTTAATTTTCCGTTGTTATAATATAAACCGTACAAGCTTGTATTGTACGGTTTATTTAATTTTAATAAGTGAGTGTTTATGATAAATAAAAAATCTTATGCCAAGGAGCTGGTAATGTTCAGCCTGCCGCTGATACTCAGCGGTATTCTTCAACAGCTGTACAGTTGGGCGGATGCCTTTATAGTAGGTCATGCAGAGGGAGAGCTTCAGCTTGCGGCAATCGGTGCTACAAACTCTATTTCTACATTTCTTCTTAACACCTTGTTGGGCCTGACATTGGGTCTGTCCATTATGGCGGCGCAGGAGTACGGTAAGGGAGATATTACTAAGCTGAAAAAAATACTTTCTACTTATCTTCCTGTTCTTACCCTTGTGTATCTTGTTTGCGCTGCTTTGATTATTATATTCGCCGAGGATATTCTCTTCTTCATGCATACACCTAAGGAGATAGTGGGTTATTCAAGGATATATCTGCAGATAGTTTTGGCGGGAGCACCTTTTCTTGCGATATATAACCTCTATGCGGCGATATTCCGTGCCAAGGGAGACACTAAGGTCGCATTCTTTGCGGTGCTTATATCCTCACTTTTGAACGTGGTACTTGACGTTCTTTTTGTTGCAGTATTAAAATACGGTGTAGGCGGTGCAGCCTTTGCGACCGTTTTTTCTCAAGCGGCTATGACAATATTTATTATAATTTACGGTCTGGTCAAGCATAAGGACGTTATTTCAGGATCGATCAAAGCTGATCTTGAAGTATTTCGCGAAGGTCTTTCCTTTGCTCTGCCGCCTGCATTGCAGAACAGCGTTATATCTGCGGGAAATCTGGTACTGCAGAATTTCATGAATTCCTTCGGTTCGGTGACCGTTCTTGCGATCACCACCTCTTACAGAGTGGATTCACTCATGCTTCTTCCCATAATCAACCTGGGCTCTGCTATTGCAACGATGGTTGCACGATCTAAGGGAGAAGGGAATATGCAGAAGCAGAAGGCTTACGTTAAAAGCGGTTTGATAGTTATGGCAGTAGTTACAGGGGCGCTTACCGTCCTCGTTTTCCTCTGCGGCGGACTATTTGTCTCCTTCTTCGGTGTGACGGGTAATGCGCTGGAAGAGGGTTATCAGTTTTTCCGTGATCTCTCCCTCTTCTATATGTTCTTCGGTATGGCGACAGCCCTTCGTGGAGCTTTGGAGGGTATCGGTGATCTTAAATATTGCAGCTTTGTAGGTATTGCTACACTTGCGGTACGAATATCCTTTTCGTATATATTAAAGCCTCTTTGTGCAGAGCGAACCATAGCCTTTGCAGAGGCTGTAGCATGGTTTGTATTCCTTATGCTGGTGCTGGTAAGATATCTGTGTAAAATAAAAAGGAATGAGCCGAAATGAAAAAGGTATACTGTGAATATTTAGATGTGAACGGGATCAAGCTTTTTACCGTTATATGCTTGCCCGATGAAAACGGAAAATTTCCCATTGTTATCACTCGTTCCCCCTACGTTGATCATTTTGAAAATAAAAGCGATAAGGAAATGTGCGACTTCTGGTATGAGGATTCGGCAAAATGGACGAACAGAGGATATGCTCTCGTTCATCAGCATTGCAGGGGAAGAGGAAAGAGCGAGGGAGACTGTATCCCTTACGTTAATGAAAGAAACGATGGTAATGCTCTGTATGCTTGGGTAAGAGAGCAGGCTTTTTACGGTGGAGAGCTCTATCTTGTGGGAGCAAGCTATACTGCTGCGGTACATATGGTGACACCTCCCTATGATAATGATATAAAGGGCGCTGTGCTTGAGGTCTATGACCACGAGAGATATAATTGTAACTATCGTAACGGTTTTTATAAGGTTGGGCTTCATGGCGGGTGGTACGTGACCGATATGTATAAAAATAAAACTATGCCTAAAAAACCGTATACAGCAGAGAGCTTTAACATGCTTCCGCTTTCTGATTTTTCCATGAGAATATTCGGTGAAAATGCAGAGGATCTGAATGAGGTATTTAAGCATCCTGACAAAAATGATTCTTTTTGGAAGGATACTCTCTACGGCGGTAATGACTCAAGAGATTCGTTAGTAGGAGCTGATATACCTATACTTTTTACTACAGGACATTATGATATATTTACCGGCGGTATCTACGATATGTGGCGAGGTCTTGATGATAAAACAAGATCAAAATCAGCTATGGCGGTGCATCCTTACAGCCATGGAGGACATAAAAACGAGGACCCGATCGGATTTGAGGGGGCAGAGCTTAACGATATTGTTCCCGATTATCGTATTGCATGGCTTGATCATATCAGAAAAGGCAGTGAAGCACCATTCAAAAAAGGCAAGATAACATATTATAAATCCTTCGGTAACGAATGGTGTTGTGATGATTTTAATCTTAGCGATGTCTATTTGACGTTGTCTCTCGGCGAAGGTGTTGTCAGCTATAGTTATGATCCCAAACAGCCTACCCGCTACGTTGGAGGACTTTCTTGTAATTTCGGTGGCTGTCAATGGCAGGAAAAAAGGGAGGATGTTGTCAGTATATATACCGATGTATTTAAATGTGACACATTCGTTAAGGGTAAGATAAAAGCAAAACTCAAGGTAAAAAGTGACTGTGAGGATACCTGCTTCTATATCAGAATAAGCCTTTGTAAAAAAGAGGGTGACTACCCTATTCGCGATGATATACAGAAGATCTCTAATTTTAATTCCGAATATGTTCCGGGGGATGAGATCGATATAGAATTCTTATGTGATGAGCATGCCTTTGTAATAGCAGAAGGGGAGAGGCTGAGAATTGACATTTCCTCCTCGGCATTTCCTTTTTATGTACCTCACACCAATTACAGAGGACTTTTCTCTGAGCAAAGAGTATGCAAAACGGCATACAACACTCTTGTTTTACATGACAGTATTATTGAGCTTCCGTTGGGATAATAAAATGTGGGCACTTTTGTGAAAAGTGCCCTATTTTAACACTCTTAATGTTAAACGACGAACAATTTAACATACAAAATAAACAAAATATATAAAAACAGTAAAAATATATTGACAAACTTGTGCATATATGCTATACTATAGCCAGAAAGAAGAAAACGACCTCCAAAAAGCCAAACCACTTTCAGTAGTACCGTGATCGGTACAATACAAAATAATTCGGGTTTCGATTGGCGAATGGAAGGTAACGAGTTCTTTTTTAGATAAAAGGTCGAGTCCAAACAATGAACAAGATCAAAAAAGAAAGGTCGGGTGAATCCCTTGTACGCGTAACTGTTCAGGCTTAATGATTTCGGGTGATAAATGAATATGAATCAAAAGTTCGATTATCTTTAGAATAGATATTACGGTTGCAAATATCGACGAATAAATAAGCCGGTGATCAAAAAAGTTTGAATCTCCTTGTTGGCAGCGACAAGGAACAAGAGTTAAAAAAGAGGTAAACTCCAATGGGTGATTACGGATAGTGTAATTATCGTAAGGTAATTATCAAGTTGAAATATTGCAATACAAAGAATCAGAGGTAAAGACCAATGGACACCTAAAGACAGAGTGATCTGAACAGATGATTACTTGATTTTAAGATGTTGTAAACTGAGAAAACGAGGTATAGTCCAATGGACGGTTACGAAAAGTAATTTTTGAATAAAATTACTCACAGAAGAGAACATTGCAATTAATCATAATAAAGAGGTAAACCCCAATGGGCAGATAACAAAGAGAGGTAAATACGTTCAAGTAGTACCTTATAGTTCAAAAACAGAGCTATCAAAATTATAAAATAGGAGTGCCTGTAATAACGGGCAAAATGAATTGAATAATGATTGAAGTAGCTTAGCAGCCGTTCTTTGTAGGATGATTTATAGTACAAAGAACGGCTGTGTTATTTTCCTTAGTAAAAAAATTTATCGTCCAAAAAATCTATAAAAATCGGCAAAGCTATTGAAAAAAAGAATAAAATATGATACAATTACTAAAAATATATTAACAAAGGAGATTCTCGTTATGGGAAGAGAAAAATTTGGCTCTCGATTGGGCTTTATTCTCATTTCCGCAGGCTGTGCTATCGGTCTTGGTAATGTATGGCGTTTCCCCTATATTACCAGTAAGTACGGCGGCGGTGCATTTATACTTTTATATTTGATTTTCCTTGTTATTTTCGGTTTGCCGATCATGACAATGGAATTTGCGGTAGGTCGTGCTTCTCAGAAGTCTATCACCGATTCCTTTAAGGTTCTCGAGCCTAAGGGTACGAAGTGGCATACCTTTGGTTGGGTAGGCGCTGCAGGCAACTACCTCCTTATGATGTTCTATACCACTGTTTCCGGTTGGATGTTTATCTATTTTATAAAGAGCATCAAGGGCGATTTTGTCGGTAAGGATGCGACGGCAGTCGGCGGACAGTTCGGTGAGATGATATCTAATCCGGGCTTGTTGGTAGGCTTTATGGCATTCGTAGTAATTCTGGGCTTCCTTATTTGTTCTCTCGGTCTTAAGAACGGTGTTGAAAAGGTTACAAAGGTAATGATGGTGTTGCTTCTTGCGCTCCTGGTAATTGTAGCAGTGCGTGTTGTAACACATCCCGATGCAAAGGAAGGTCTTAAGTACTACCTTGTTCCTGATTTCGGTAAGCTGACCGGTGATCTCGGAAACGCTATTTTTGATGCAATGGGTCAGGCATTCTTTACTTTGTCTATCGGTATGGGTAGTATGGCTATCTTTGGAAGCTATATCAAGAAGGACAGAAGCCTTTTAGGTGAATCGGTTACTATTGCAGCTCTTGACACCTTTGTAGCGCTTATGGCAGGCCTTATCGTTATTCCCGCTAACTTCATTTATGCAGGCGGCGAAGCTAACGGCCCCGGTCTTCTTTTCGGTGTTACACCCAATATCTTTAATGATATGGTCGGTGGACGTATATGGTGTACCCTTTTCTTCCTCTTTATGGTATTTGCTGCAATGTCCACAGTTGTGGCAGTATTCGAGAACATCATTTCCTTCGGTATGGACTCTAAGGGTTGGTCCAGAAAGAAGAGCTGTGCCATTAATCTTGTAGCGGTTCTTATTCTTTCCGTGCCCTGCGCACTCGGTTTTAACGTTCTTGCAGGCTTTGAGCCTATCGGAGCAGGAAGCTGTGTGCTTGATCTTGAGGACTTTATTATCAGTAATAATATTCTTCCTATCGGCTCTCTTATCTACGTACTCTTCTGTACGTCAAAAAGATTTGGCTGGGGATGGAAGAATTTCGTTGAAGAAGCTAACACAGGTAAGGGACTTAAGGTTTCCAATAAGCTTTATTACTACTGTAAGATCGTTATTCCCGTGCTTATCATAGTTCTTTGGGTATGGGGATGGATCTCAAAGTTTTTCATTTAACAGCTATATGAATTTGGTTTTGTTGACCGCGTTAGGTGTGGGCGGTGCTACCATTGTCGGTGCACTAATAGGCTTTTTATTTAAGAAGCAGACCCATACCTTCAGCGATATAGTTCTTTCTTTTGCGGCAGGTGTTATGCTTTGTGCCGCTGTAATCGGACTTATTATGCCTTCTCTTGAATCGGGAGAGGGCATAGTCTCTCTTACGGTTACAATAACAGGTGTAGTGCTCGGTGCGATATGTGTAAATCTCATCGACAAGCTTGTACCTCATCTTCACAAATTAGGCGGAGACTCGGGAGAGGAGATACATCCCGAACGGCAGGAAAAGCTGAATAAGGTGCTTCTCTTTGTTGTAGCTATTGCTATACACAACCTTCCCGAGGGTATTGCCGCGGGTGTGGGCTTTGGTACCGGAGATACCGCGCAGGCGATGACTATTGCAGGTGGTATAGCCTTGCAGAATATACCCGAGGGTATGGTTATTATTGCCCCTATGTTAGCTGCGGGTATGAGCAAGGGCAAGACCCTTATGATCGCTATGTTTACCGGTATAATAGAGGTGATAGGCACTCTTATCGGTTACTTTGCCGTAAGTATATCCACCGCTATACTCCCCTTTGCCCTTGCATTTGCGGGAGGAACGATGTTATATGTTATAAGTGATGAGATGATTCCCGAGACTCATGCCCACGGACATGAGAGGGGAGCGACCTATTCTCTTATTATTGGTTTTTGCCTTATGTTGGCTTTTGATTTTTTGTTAGGCTAAGGAGGTCTGTATATGTTAGATGTTGGAATGAAGGCTCCCGAATTCACACTTTTGGATAAGGACGGTAATTCGGTCAGCTTAAAGGATTATTTGGGACAGAAAGTTGTTTTATATTTTTATCCCCGTGATAATACTCCCGGATGTACCAAGCAGGCTTGTGCCTTTGCAGCAAGCTATAACGCTTTTAAAGAGAAGAATGTTCAGGTTATCGGCATCAGCAAGGACAGTGTAGCTTCTCATATTAAATTTGCAGATAAATATAATCTGCCTTTTGTTCTTCTTTCAGACCCCGACCGCATAGCTATCGAGGCTTACGGAGTATGGCAAGAGAAGAAAATGTGCGGTAAGGTATCGATGGGTGTGGTACGAACTACCTTTATTATCGATGAGGAGGGCAATATTGAGAAAATAATGCCCAAGGTTAAGCCTGATACCAATGCGGCTGAAATTCTTGAATATTTAGGGTGATAAAATGGATAACGCAGTATTGAAATTATTAAAGGAAAGACGCAGTGTCCGTTCCTATAAAGCGGAGCAGATAAAAAAAGAGGAGCTTGATGCAATACTTGAGGCGGGAACTTATGCTGCGACAGGTATGAACCGTCAGTCACCTATTATCATTGTGGTTCAGGATAAGGAGACTATAGAGACCCTTCGCCGTATGAATGCACAGATCATGGGAACTCCCGAGAAGGATCCCTTTTACGGAGCGCCCACAGTTCTTATAGTTCTTGCCGATAAGAGTATCCGAACTCATCTTGAGGACGGAAGTCTCGTTATGGGTAATCTGATGAATGCAGCATTTTCCGTAGGTGTGGATTCCTGCTGGATACACCGTGCCAGAGAGGAGTTTGACTCTGAGGAGGGTAAGGCGCTTCTCAAGAAATGGGGAATCGAGGGCGATTATGTCGGCATCGGTCATCTGAGCTTAGGCTACCGCGACGGTGCGCTTCCCGAGACAAGAGCGAGAAAAGACAATTATATATATTATGTTTAAAAGAAATGACCGAGCTGTGCGCTCGGTCATTTCAGCTTGTCGATAAACCTATCGACAAGCTGGCAGACGTTGAAAAAGGATGGTAGGTTTTCGTGAAAAGTCTCCGTAGGCGTACTAAGTACGGTAGTGAGACTTTTCGCGGAAAAGTGTGAAAAAAGGGCTAAAACTCGATGTTTTAGCCCTTTTTGAATGCTTATTCGGTT
>SVTI01000073.1 GCA_015063855.1 Oscillospiraceae bacterium | reverse complement strand
GACCAATCCTCAGCATCGTCGGTATAATCCGAATGAAGCTCGATGCTCTTGGGGTCGGCATATTTGGCTGTAAGGTGGAGCGATACAAGGTTTCCGTCACCTAAGCCCAGACTGAGGGTAACGTCAGCCTTATCCTCTGTGGACTTGGAATCGATGGTTACGGTGAAGAGACTGAGTATCTGATCGGTTTCATCGCCGAAATCAAAGTTCTTTGCCAATTCCTTCGCGATAAATTCGCTTTCAAAGGTAAACTTACCGTTGATAATACCGTCCGAGAGAAGGAGAAGGTCTACATCCTTACAGTCAATGGTGGCAATCTCGGTTTCCTTGTCATCACCGAGCACTGCGGATATATCTATCTCACCGTTAAACTTCTTACCCTTGATCTCTCCCTTACCGATAACGAAGAAATCCTCATAAGAGTATTTATCCTCAACTCTGACAGAAAGCTCAAAGCCAATATCCTTACCGTCACGTGCGGCACCTATGAAGATATTGACCTCTGTCTTTGCACTGTCATCGGGATCAACGAAAATATCCCATGCAAGGATATCGCCCTTGCCGTCAATATAGGTCTTAAGCTCTATCTCGGTATCGTCACTGTCGGAATCCTCTATCGCATCGATGGCATCGTCTATATTGTCAAGGAAGATATCATAATACTCGTCAGCGTCAAGCTCCTCGTATTCCCAGGTCTCCTCATCCATCTCAGCCCCTACAAGCTGTGCTATCAACTCATAGTTGCCATCATCTACAGCGTCCTCGAATACTGTGAGTATATGATCCTCGATCATCTTGTCCTCGCTTACCGATTCAAGCACGGCAACGGTAGCATCAACAAATACATCGTAATCTATTACAGATGTGAAGCAGGTAGCCTTCTTGGTAACTCCGCCTGCCTCAAATGCAGCTCTTTCTCTCTCTACGTGCTCAATGTTGGTGAATATAATGTCGATATATTCCTCAACGATATGATCTGCAAGCTCCTCATCGGGAAGCATTAGCGCATAGATTATTGCTGAATAATCCATGGACTCGGCCATGCCGGGCTGTTCCTCAAGATCTACGTAAAGTGCATTCTCGCTGATGCCGGGAAGGTTCACTGTCAGCTCGTTGGTCTGGTTATCAACGCGAAGCTCGGCATCAAAGGAATAATCCGATGCATTGGCTGTAAGGTCAAGACCGATATAATCGTCCTTGGCTGTGTAGTTATAATCAAAGCTGAGGTCATCAAGCATGTCGAGATCTGCGTTGACACCTGCAAACTCTGTAAGAAGCTCTTTGGCATCATCACTTAAATCAACGCCGAGATTGCCGTCATAGCTGATGTTCTTATATTTATTAGCTTTTTTAAGAATATTCTTATAGCTGTCGGAAAGCTTCTGTGCGGATCTCCTGTACACGTATGCCTGGTGAGCCTGAGGCTCTGCAAGATTCATCGCTGTATTTACTACGTAGGGCCAGAACCAAACGATAGCTCCCACCGCAAGTGCAAGCACCAGAACGATAGCAATTATTGCGGGGACAAGTCTTTTTTTCTTCTTTTTTACAGGCTCGTCGAAGCTCTTAAAATCGTTTGTGAAATTATTTCCCGTATTATCGGTATTATTGATATCGGGCCGGGCAGAAAAGCTCTCATCGGGATTTACATTATTAAAATTGACCTGAACTGTCTTATCCTCTGTATCTTCAGGCTTTGCAGTGTTCATAGGTGTACCGCAAGCAGCACAGAAAGCCGCATTATCGGGATTTTCATGACCGCAATTTTTACAAAACATATTAAAATCTCCTTATAAACTTAAATTAATCAAGTGAACTTAATTAATATGTAGTCATTATATCACTATGTTACGTAAAAATCAAGGTTATTATGAAATTTACAACAATTTGTCCCTATATTTTCCATGATACGTCTTTTTTTAATATATAGGAAATTACTTCATTTCGTGTGAGTTGTTCGCACTTCAGAAATGGGCGAAATTCGATGCGCCCGGCGGCGCTTTTTTATAATATTATGAAAAGAATACGTAATATTCCTCAAAATCCGCTTGACTTTATACAGTATTTGGTTGTATAATTACTGTAAATATATATTGGGATATCTGTTTCCCTTTACCCTATAAAGTTATTATTTCAAATTCGGAGGTAAATATTATGGCTTTTTTTGATGATATCAGTAAAAAGATCTCTCAGGTCAGCCAGAATACAGCTCAGATTTCCAAACTTAATTCGGAAATAAATGCCGCTCAGAAGAAGGTTAAGGATCTTTACGGTATTATCGGTAAGACCTATGTAGATCACTATAATTCTGATCCGGCGACTATAGTTGCACCTATGGTGGAAGAGGTTCTCTCCACCTTTAGAAATATTGAAGCTCTGCGCGCGCAGATAGAGGAGATCAAGGGAGTCATCCGTTGTGAAAAGTGCGGAACCGAGATCGCCCAGGGTACAGCCTTCTGCAGTAATTGCGGATCGCCCGCTCCCAAGCCCAAGGAAAAAATCCCTGCGGATTGCTTTAAGTGTGCTTCCTGCGGAGCTATCGTTAAGAAGGGCATAAGATTCTGTACCTCCTGCGGAACGGCGGCTCCCGTATTTAATCAAGATAAGACATTCTGTACCAACTGCGGAAGCGAAATAGCCAACGGTGCTTCCTTCTGCGTTGTCTGCGGAGCATCAGCATCGGGTACAGCTCCTGCACCTGCAGTAGTTCCCGATCTTCCCCATACACAACCTCAGACCCCGGCTTCTGTCGCTCCCGAAAATATCGGAGACAGCGTTCCCTGCTCACTCTGCGGAGCTATGGTTACAAAGGGCTTTGAGTTCTGTACCTCCTGCGGTGCGCCCATGCCTGTACCTGCTTTCGACGACGGAGAGTCAACACTCGCATTCACTCCTGCGGTTGCGCCTTCATTTGTCCCCCCCGTGACCGAGGTGCCTGTTATCGAGGAGCCTATGACGATGCAGGAGCCGGCAGCTCCTTCGGTGCCCGAAGTCGCTTCAGTACCCGTGTGTCCCTCATGCGGCAACCCTCTTGAGCCCGGCACTTCATTCTGTACCTCCTGCGGAAGATCTCTTTCGCAGAGCTTTACAGCTCCCTCGCCTGTAGAAGAACCCTTTGATTATGAGGCAACGGTTATGGCGGCACGTCCTCTGTCTGCTGCAGTCCCCGCCGAGCCTACGATAGTGGCCGAGCCTGCTTATTCCCCTGCCCCCTCATCAGAGCTTATTACCTGCTCGGTATGCGGAGAAATGCTCGCTCCCGATTCTGCCTTCTGCACCTCCTGCGGTACTCCGGTTTCGGCTAAGCCCGCTCCCGCAGCATCTGTGCCTGCGGCATCATCGATGACCTGTCCCTCCTGCGGAGCAGAGGTTGAGGCGGATATGGCATTCTGCACCGAATGCGGATGCAGACTTTGATTTAAATACTAAAAAGCGGGCGCCGACCCGCAACGATGATCGGGCATGAACTACGTCAAAACCTCTAACTTCAATGCCCGAAACGGAGCAATTTCCTATACAATTAATAAATATCCACCCGTATGGGTGGATATTTCAGTTTATAGCTTTGGTAAATTCAAGCGACTCCATGTAAAATACATCCTGCTCCTGACAGCTGTCAAAATAGTCGACTCTTATAAGCTCAACTTCACCCGTCCAGTAATCCTTATCGTCAAGCTCGAATGTGGCGGTATGATATTCTCCGTCGCTGACAAGAGTAACGCGTTGTGAGGTCGTTTCACTAAGCTCCTGTCCCTTACATTTAAAGAAAATCTGTGCACTATAAGATGGAAGAGCATTTGTCATGGGGAGCTTATATCTTAATGAAATAGAGGAATAGTCCTCAGCATTCATTGTTGCCTTTGACATATTGAAGCATACAAACGGGTCCTCTGCAACAGTGGCAACACAAACAAGCTCACCGTCTTCGCCGATTTCTGTTTCTGTATTATTCAACTGCCCGAATAACTCATGTGAGAGAGCCCCCTTTTCAAAGGTCATAAGTGACAAATCGGGAAGAATAACATTGACGCTGAGATCGTATGAATATTCACCACAGCATACGGTAATAATGTGGGTGCCCGCCTTTTTCGGAATAATATGACCGCTTTTATCAACCTCTATAGCTTCCTTGTCATAGTTATAGAATATACCTTGAGTATTAGGATCCCATACCATCTCCCAACTACCGTCATCATATACCGCCATCGACTTTATTTGCGGAAGATAATTGAGATCAGTACTTCTATCAAGCACATACATATCGTATGCAAGGGGTTTCAAAGCAACCATTTTTCCGGTTGCCCCCTCCTCATGTATAATAACATACACATAGGTCAGATGTCCTCGAAATTCTGCTGTCACCATAGTCTCGCCGACTCCGATGACCTCAAACATGAGGGAGCTTTCTCCGGTACGTTTAATAATGCTTTCGTCATATCCGTATAGCTCGACTTCTGTACGGAGGTTGTGAAGATCTGTCCATTGATCATGAAACAGCTTGCATGCAGCAAGTCTGAGAATAACATATTGCTGTGTTACGGGAGCAGTTATCACACATTTTGACTGACCGCTTATTCCTACATAATCCAAAGAATAGCTGTCGCGGGTATCACGAGGAAGCTCTCCGACCTTCAAATTTTTCGATGAATTTTCAAGAAAGCTGAGATTATCGGTCAAGGAAAGCTCAATACTCTGCATACGTGTATTCCATACACCCCATTCGGGACCGTAGGCATAAGCTATAAATGCAGGACGATCTTTAAGGATATGACCGTTTTCACTGCCGGATATACCGGGATTATGACAATATTCATAGACATTTCGCTTGCAAACATCCACCTTTGTAAAGGTAATTCCGTCCCTTGATTCATAGAAGGAAAGGAAGCTGTTATCGGTAAGTCTTTGCTCGGAGGCTACCGCGAGAAATCTTTCATATTCATCAACGTATTTTACGTCAAGGGCATCGCAGTCGCCGTTTTCGAGGGCAACTCCCTTTGTTTCAAGAGTCAGAGGCCAGTTTTCATCGGTTGCATCGGCTGTAGCTATCATGGTGCTTCTTCCCGAAGATCCATCATTGGTATAATAGAGATACAGGGTGCCGTCAAGTTCAACGAAGCTTGCCTCCCCTATACCCCATAGCGACTGATCCTCGGAGAAATATACTATAGGCATGGGACTGTTTCCGCCCCAGCCGCTTCCGTTCCATTTTTCATAAGGACCGTCGGGGTTCTTGCTCCTTGCAACGAAGAGGTTGTTGTCACCTTGATTTTCATTTAAGGTGGAGGTGTATCCGAGATAATAGTAACCGTTGGTATATATCACACCGGGATCACAGCATGAATAATGGTCAAAGGAATTAGGTGTAGGCTGAAGCACGCACTTTTCCTCGCTCCAGCTTTTTCCGTCATAATGTTTGTAGGCAATCCAATCCCACTGCTCAAGACCGCTTCCTCCCGAAGCGAACCATGCATCAATGCTTCCGTCTTCATATACAATAAAGGAGGGACCGTAGCGGTAACCGGGTAACCCTGCAGGAGCTTTATAGAGGTCATAGCCGTTGTCCTCGTTTATAGAAACGTTGATATAACAGTTGCCCGGGTCTGCATATTCATCGGGCGCAGCGATTATATCCTCCGTTATTGACTCATTCTCCTTCGCTTCTGTGTATGATTCCTTGTAATCAAAATCATTTTCCTTTTTCTTATCTTTGCAGGACAGAGACGAGAACATAAGCAACAGGGAGAGTAATAATATAATATATTTTTTCATTTGTGTTTTTTCCGTTTCTGCAGTATAATTATTACTATAAATGATAAAGAAAAACTCGGTATTAACTTATTTTAAATATAGAAAAAATCCGTTACAGATCATGCAACGGATAATATTTTTCCGATAAATACAAAAACCCCCGCCGAGCCGTGTAAACGAGAATTTAAAACCCTGCGTAAGCAGGTTGGTGTCCTCTCCGATGTTTTGTGCTCCCAGCATCCCTTGTTCCCGTGACATAAGCAGGGGAGAAGGGGAGGTCTGCATTCCCTTCAACGGAAGCTCAGACTCCATTTGTAAAGTGTGGGTTTAATTACTCAGAATATCACGAACTAAGCAGGTAATTTTGTACTGAAAAACTGTACAGATTATTCTCCGTCGTCCTCGAAAAGCATATCATCAAAGATGTCTGCTATCTTGTCGAACTCCTCGTCGTCGTCGATGGTAACAAGGATTTCCTCCTCTTCGTTCTCGGGATCCTGCTCAAGGCGGAGAATGACATATTCGCCTTCATTATTCTCGGTGGGAACAAGAGCGAGATATGTAATACCATCCATTTCATAACTTGCGATTATCTCAAACTGTGTTTCGTTGCCTTCTTCATCGGTTAACGTGATGATCTCAGGCTCAAAAAGCTCTTCTGCCATAGTTGACCTCCATGGATTAATATCTTTATACATATATATTACTCTTTTTCTCACGGAATGTCAACACTTTTTTGAAATAAAGGTTTTCGGTTCGGCCTTTGCATAAATACTCGGGGAATGTATAAACTTTGTAATAAGAGTATTTTCAAAAAACTATTTACAAAAACGATGATTTATACTATAATATAATATAACATTCGTTTTTGCCACCCCGTTTGAACAAGTGAGGAACAAATGAACGATAAGGATTTAATTAGAATTATAAAAAAGCATAAATCGCTTCAGATGCTTATGCGTTGCTATAAAGAGATATCCGACGATATTGCAGTGATCAAGGAGAGAGACCCTGCGGCACGAAGCTCTGCAGAGATACTTCTTCTGTATTCGGGACTTCATGCAATTCTTGCTTACCGTCTTTCTCATGCTCTTTATAAAAGGGGTTATCATTTTGCAGCACGCTTCGTCAGCCAGAAGGCAAGACATTTGACAGGTATAGAAATACATCCCGGTGCTAAGATAGGCAAGGGCGTATTTATCGACCACGGCAGCGGTGTAGTTATAGGTGAAACGGCGATTGTCGGTGATAACTGTACCTTATATCAGGGTGTTACTCTGGGCGGTACAGGTAAAGATACTGGTAAAAGACACCCAACCCTCGGTAACAATGTGATGGTAGGCGCGGGTGCCAAGGTGCTCGGTCCCTTTACCGTAGGTGACAACAGTAAGATAGCCGCAAACGCGGTTGTACTTGAGCCTATTCCCGAAAATTCTACGGCTGTAGGTATTCCTGCAAGAATAGTCAAGCGTGACGGCAAGAAGGTGCACACCGGAGATGACCTTGACCAGGTACACATTCCCGACCCCGTATCTCAGGAGCTGTGCCGAATGAGGATCAAGATAGAAAAGTTAGAAAAGAAGATAAAGGAACTTGAACAATGAAATTATACAATTCACTGACCAGACAAAAGGAAGATTTTAAGACCTATGAGGAGGGCAAGGTGCGCATGTACACCTGCGGCCCTACCGTTTACCACTTTGCACATATCGGAAATCTCCGTAGTTATATTATGGAGGACGTACTCGAAAAATACCTGGTATATTCAGGTTATGACGTGAACCGTGTTATGAATATCACTGACGTTGGTCACCTTTCCAGCGATGCCGACACGGGCGAGGATAAGATGCTTAAGGGCGCAAAAAGAGAAAAGAAAACTGTTATGGAAATTGCAAAATTCTATACAGATGCGTTCTTTGCAGACTGCGATAAATTAAATATTAAAATACCCAATACCGTTCAGCCCGCTACCGGTTGTATCCCTGAATTCATCGAAATGGTTGAGGGACTTATCGAAAAGGAATACGCTTATATTGCCGGCGGAAACGTTTATTTCGATACCTCTAAATTAAAGGAATACTACGTTTTCAACAATCACGATGCAGAAGACCTTGCAGTTGGTGTACGTGATGGTGTTGAAGAGGATACTAACAAGAGAAATAAGACCGACTTCGTGCTTTGGTTTACCAAGTCCAAGTTTGACGATCAGGAGCTTAAGTGGGACAGCCCTTGGGGTATCGGTTATCCCGGCTGGCATATCGAATGCTCCGCTATCAGCATGAAGTACCTCGGTGACCGCCTTGACCTTCATTGCGGCGGTATCGACAACGCATTCCCCCATCATACAAACGAGATCGCACAGAGCGAAGCATATATCGGTCACGAATGGTGCACCCATTGGTTCCATGTGCTTCATCTTAATACCTCAGGCGGTAAGATGAGTAAGTCCAAGGGAGAATTCTTAACCGTTTCCCTCCTTGAGGAAAAGGGGTATAATCCCATCGTTTACCGTCTCTTCTGCCTCCAGTCCCATTACAGAAAGTCCCTTGTATTCTCCTGGGATTCTCTTGACAATGCTGCTCAGGCCTATGACAAACTTATCAAGAAGATAGCAACCTTTGATGAAAACGACGGTGACATTGACATGGCGGTGGTTGAAGAGTACCGCGCTAAATTCAATGACGTTATGGGTAATGATCTCAACACATCCCTTGGCATTACCGCTCTTTATGACGTACTTAAGGCAAAGACAAACGGTGCAACAAAGAGATTCTTACTTAATGATTTCGACCATGTTCTCTCTCTTAACCTTATCAAAGCGGCAGACGCTTTAAAGGAAACAAAAGAAGAGGTAAGCAAGGAGGATGCATACATCCTTGATATGATCGCTAAGCGTGCCGAAGCAAAAAAAGCGAAGAATTACGCTGAGGCTGACCGTATTCGTGATGAGCTCGCTGCACAGGGTATAACCTTGAAGGATAGCTCGCAGGGAACAACTTATACAAAGGCGTAAAACATAAATTTAAAACAGCAAAAACGCTCCCGTTTGGGAGCGTTTTTATATTACAAAGTTTATTTTTTACTGTAAGCCCTTACTTGCCTGACGCAACAGTTCATGACGGGTATCCCAGAGTCTTCTTGACATATCCACGTAATAATTATGAGGATACTCAAAACGCTTTACCTCATCCCACTGGCGGTCGATCTGTTCCATACAGTAGTTACGAATCTCCTCTGTTGTAGGTGATTCATATACCAGCTCACCGTTTATAAATATCGGCTTTTGGAGCTCCTCTGCATAATAATCGGTAAGGGTCTTTTCCTTCCAGGTATTATCGGGATCGAAAATAGTCAAGGGCTGTGTGAAATCGATATCCTCGTCATAAATACACATGAGGTCCGCTATAGCCTTATCGGTTTCCTTCTCATAGATACGGTAGGTCTTCTTAAAATGAGGGGTGGTGATCTTAACGCTGTTCTCGCTGACCTTAATCTTTGGCTTTATATGACCCTCCTTATCTTCTACGGCAACAAGCTTATATACACCGCCGAAAACGGGGTCGCTCTTAGCAGTAACAAGTCTCTCACCTACACCAAAGGCATCTATGCATGCACCCTGATGCAGAAGGTCAGAAATTATATATTCATCAAGTGAGTTTGAAACAATGATGCGGCATTCTGTAAGTCCTGCGGCATCGAGCATCTTTCTCGTCTTCTTTGAAAGATAGGTAATATCGCCCGAGTCGATACGCACTGCGCACTTGGTAATACCGTACTTCTTAAACACCTCAATAGCATGGGGTACACCACTCTTAAGAACGTTATAGGTATCGATAAGCAGACAAGGGTTCTCGGGATATATTTTGCAATAGGTATCGAAAGCCTCAAGCTCAGAGTCAAACATCTGAACCCATGAATGAGCCATTGTTCCTCCCGCAGGTACTCCGTACCACTTATCACTTATCGTACAGGCTGTGCCTGAGCATCCGCCGATATATGCCGCTCTTGCTCCCAGAATGGCGCCATCCTTACCCTGAGCACGGCGGGAACCGAACTCGCTGACAGGCTTTCCCTTAGCGGCACGAACTATCCTGTTCGCCTTGGTGGCAACAAGACACTGATGATTTATAGTCAGAAGTAGGAAGGTCTCTATAAATTGAGCCTCGATAGCCGGCGCCTTTACCGTAATGATCGGCTCACGGGGAAATATGGGAGTCCCCTCGGGAACCGCATAGATATCTCCCGTAAATCTGAAATCTCTTAAATATTCAAGAAACTCCTCGCAGAAGCATTTTTTCGAGCGAAGAAATTCTATATCGCTGTCTGTAAATTTAAGATCCTTGATATAATTTATCACCTGCTCAAGACCCGCTGCAATGGCAAAGCCTCCTCCGTCGGGAACTCTTCTGAAAAAGAGATCGAAATAGGTGATACGGTTTTTCATCTCTGTATTAAAATATCCGTTACCCATTGTCAACTCATAGAAATCACAGAGCATTGTAAAATTATCACGGGCAAACTCAGCATATTCCATTATAAACACCTCGTAATAGTTAAAAATAATATATGCAGTATTAATTTTGTTGAAAATAGTAATTAAATGCCTTAACTATAAACTCCTCCGTAACCGAGAACTCCTCGGCAAGCTGCCACTTCTCGGTGAGGCCGTTTTTAAAGGCATCAAGCATCCTTTCCTTGGGAAGGATCTTTTTTATTGCCCAGGCATTAGCCTTATACTCGTTCTTTGAGCGGTTATCCACGGGAGAATACATATTATAAAACGCTCCCGTCTCACAATGACCCAGCTCATGAGCAAGGTGAACCCTCTTCTCGGCCTCGGTCATATCTCTGTCATCAATGCCGATAACACAGAGACCGTCAAGATCAACCGCACAGCTTCCCACCTCGGGAAGCTTTGAATATTCAATAATAATGCCCTTGGACTCGGCATATTTCAACAAATCAAGACTCGTCATTTTTCTCCTTTAAATATTTATGCTTAATAGCGACCATCTCGGCAAAGCTCTTTACCTCCTGCCACATCTCGTCAGTAACCTCTTTGTCACCGTCAAAAAGTGCGATCTTGAGATCATCTTCTGTAACCTTAGCGGAATTATCGATCTTTACTCCCGTAAGAATATAATCTACCGTTGTACCAAAATAATCTGCGATCTTCTGCGCAACTCCGGCAGATATCCTTCTTTCGGGATAATTCTTTATCCAAGAAAAGGTAGATTTTGAAAGTCCGAGCTCAATAGCAAGACGGGATACTGTAATTCCTTTCTTCTGACAGAGCTGTTTAATTCTCTCATAAGTGGATTCGGTAACATTACACATAATAGCACCTCAAAATACATAATTACTAACAAATTTTTGTACAACAATCACAAAGTGCAAGAATGTGAGCAATCTTCTCTTGACAAGTCTACGCTACTGTACTATAATAAGCTCGCAGGTTCACATATTTGCACGTATATTTGTTGACACCATTATTATAATACAGAATTATGAACCTGTCAATAGTAATTTTGATTTATTTTGAACCACTAAAAGCATTATAACAAAGTAACTGTCCAAAAAAACGGACTGCTGCGCAGGGCTATGCTTCGAGCTTGAAAGAATCTATAATCTTTTGTTTTATGCCCGAAATTAACCAACTATAAAAATAATATAACGGACTGCTGCGCAGGGCTATGCTTCGAGCTAAAAAATCTGTAATCTTTTGTTTTATGCCCGAAATTAACCGACTATAAAAATAATATAACGGACTGCTGCGCAGGGCTATGCTACAAACTTGAAAGCTTATAACTTTTCTTTTGTTCCCCAATCAGCACAGAACACCATTTACCGCCATCTGCGAAAGGAAAGGAGGATCTATATGACCGAGGAATTAATAATCGCTCTTTTGGCTCTGATCGGGACACTCGGCGGCTCATTTATGGGTGTGATTACCGCAAACAAGCTCGTCAATTACCGAATAGAACAGCTTGAAAAGAAGGTAGACAAACACAATAGTGTGATCGAACGCACCTATAAGCTTGAGAAACGGTTGTCTCTGGTCGAGGAGATCATGGAGCGTAACGAAAATACCATAGAAGAGCTCAGGGAATATCATAAGGGCTGTTGATACTTCAGCTCTACCCATGAATTTTATTATAAGAAAGGAGGATTGATTACGTTGAGAAAAAATCTTGCAAATTTAATTAAAGTAAAAACCATAGTCACCTTTGCGATTTTATTGGTTTTCTCTGTGCTTGCGCTCAGGGGAAGTATATCCGGAGACAACGTAATGATAATTGTCTCCTCGGTAATATCATTTTATTTCGGCACACAGCACGAAAAGAAAATTGAAAAAAAGGAGGAATAAAAATGCTTAACCCATACAAAGCCGGAGTATTCAGAGTAAGCTCTGAGTACGGTGACCGCTTCTTAAACGGCAAAAGTGAGTTTCATCCCGGGCTTGACCTTGTAGGAGAGTCATCAAAGGAGATCTGTGCTATATGTGACGGTGTTGTTATTCAA
>SVTI01000001.1 GCA_015063855.1 Oscillospiraceae bacterium | reverse complement strand
AGGGCGTTTTTATATTTAACAAAAATAATATTAACTCAAATAAATTGGAGGAAACAATGTTAGAAGAAAAGATTTCCGGCATACGCGCGCAGCTTGATGCGGCAATTGCCGAAGCAAAGAACCCTTCCGATATCGAGGCGATAAGAGTTCAGTACCTCGGTAAAAAGGGCCTTGTGACCGATCTGATGAAAGAGCTTAAGGATGTTCCCAACGATCAGAAGAAGGAATACGGTCAGAAGATCAATGTGATCAAGAAGGAAGCGGAGGACAAGATCAAGGAGGCTATTGCAGCTATTGCGAAAAAGGCTGAGGAAGAGCTTGTGAACTCTGCAGAGCAGTATGATATTACCATGCCTGTTGATTTTACGGGCGAGGGTTCATATCACCCCATCACCCTTGTTCAGCGCGAGGTTGAAGAGGTTTTTGCATCCATGGGCTTTACCATCGAGGACTATCTTGAAATCGTTGATGACTATAAGTGCTTTGAGGCACTCAACATTCCCAAGCATCACCCCGCAAGAGATATGCAGGACACCTATTATCTTGATAACGGTCAGCTTCTTAAGACTCATACCTCTGCGGCGCAGAATGCGATCATGAGAAAGTACGGCGCACCCCTTCGTGCGGTGTTCCCCGGACGCTGCTTCCGTAATGAGAATACAGACGCTTGTCATGAAAATACCTTCTTCCAGATGGAGGGTATGATGATAGACGAGAATATCTCTATCTCCAACCTTATCTACTTTATGAAGACCATGCTTTCCGAGGTGTTCAAGCAGGATATCAAGGTAAGACTCCGTCCCGGCTTCTTCCCCTTCGTGGAACCCGGATTTGAGCTTGATATAAGCTGTCTTATCTGCGGCGGCGAGGGCTGTCCCTCCTGTAAAAATTCAGGTTGGCTCGAGCTCTGTCCCTGCGGCATGATTCACCCCAATGTACTTAAGGCAGGCGGTATCGACACAGATAAATATACAGGCTTTGCCTTTGGTCTCGGTCTTACCAGACTTGCAATGATGAGATACGGTATCAAGGACATTCGTGACCTTAACAGCGGAAATCTTAAGGTCCTTGACCAATTTAAGAATATATAAGGAGGTGCGGTAAAATGTTATTATCAATGAATTGGATAAAAGACTTTGTTGATCTTGAAGGGCTCGACCTTGAAGAGCTTATTCACCGCTTCACCTTATCTACAGCCGAGGTTGAGGATATCATCCACAAGGGTGAGGACGTAGAAAATGTTGTAGTTGCTAAGATCGTTTCCGTTGAGAATCATCCCGATTCCAAGAAGCTTCACCTTCTCAAGGTTGACACAGGTGATAAGATCTGGGACGTTGTTTGCGGTGCTCCCAATGTCAGAGAAGGAATGCTCACTGCCTTTGCCAAGGAAGGCGGCAAGGCGGGTGGAATGACTATGGAGGCACGTAAGGTAGGCGGTTATATGTCCTACGGTATGTGCTGTTCTGAGGTTGAGCTCGGTATCTCTGCAGATCATTCGGGTATTATGGATATCACCGAGGATGTAGCGCTCGGTACAGATATTAAGGAGCTCTATCCCATCGACGATATTATATTTGAGGTAGACAACAAGTCTCTTACCAACCGCCCCGACCTCTGGGGTCATTACGGAATCGCAAGAGAGTTTGCAGCTCTTGCAGACAGACCCTTAAAGCCCCATGTGCTTCACGATACAAAGCAGTATGATAACCTCGAAGAGGTTTCTATAGACATTAAGGATACAGAGAACGCTTACAGATATTCCTCTATTAAGGTAGAGAATATCAAGGTGAACCGCAGTCCCATGGAAATGCGTATCCGTCTCTTCTACTGCGGCTCCAGAGCTATCAATTTCTTGGCAGACCTTACAAACTATATAATGCTTGAATTAGGTCAGCCTATGCACGCCTTTGACAAGCGCAGAGTTGATAAGATCGAGGTTCAGCGCTTCCCCGAGGAATTCAAGTTCACTACCCTTGATGAGGTAGAGAGAACCATCGAACCCACAATGCTCATGATCACATCAAATGATAAGCCGGTGGCTGTTGCGGGTGTTATGGGTGGTCTTGATTCCTCCATCTTTGACGACACCGAGACACTTCTCCTTGAATCCGCAACCTTCAACGGTGTTTCTATTCGTAAGACCTCTACAAAGCTGGGTCTGCGTACCGATGCAAGTGCGAGATACGAGAAGATGCTCGATCCCGAAATTACCACTGTTGCAATTCAGAGATTCCTTGAGCTTATGTTCAAGGTAGATCCCGAAGCTAAGGTAGTTTCCCGTCTCACCGACTGCTATCCCACAAAGTACGATACCATCAAGCTCGACTTTGACAAGAGATATGTTGACCGTTATACCGGTATAGATATTACTAACGAAAGAATCGTCAAGACACTTACCTCCCTCGGCTTTGAGGTTACAAATGACGGTGACAACTTCTCTGTTATCGTTCCTTCCTGGAGAGCGACAAAGGATGTTACCATTCCTGCCGATATCATTGAGGAGATCACCCGTATCTACGGCTATGATAACTTCAAGATCGAGACCACAAAGGCGGCTCTCTATCCTGTTGAGGAATCTGCAGGCAGAAACAATGACAATCAGGCAAAGGATATCCTCGTTAAGAAGTTCAAGCTTCATGAGGTTCACTCCTATATCTGGTGTGACTCCAAGAAGTTTGAGAATCTCGGCATGGATGTTGAGGACAATGTAAGGGTCATCAACGCTATGACCGTTGAGCACACAGTACTTCGTAATTCTATGGTTCCCACCCTCGTATGCATGGCTCATGAGAACAGAGGCTATGCTCCCTCCTACGGTCTCTTTGAGATAGGTCGTGTGGTTAAGGGCAAGCGCGAAAACGGAGAGGCAAATGAGAGAAAGACTCTCGGCATCCTCCTCTTCTCACAGCAGAAGAGCGAAAAAGAGCTCTTCTTCGAGCTTCGTGATATCTTTGCACACCTTGTATCCGATATCAAGCATAAGAGCTTCACCTTTGAAAACATCGCTCCTGCTCATAACTGGCAGCATCCCAAGAACACCGTTGCAATCATGCTTGACGGCAAGAAGATCGGTGAAATGGCAACTGCACATCCCACCGTTGCTTCTAAGGTTGCAAAGAAGGCTTGCGTTGTATTCGGTGAGATCGATATGGACGATTTTGCAGAAAGCAAGAAGGCTCCCATAAACTATAATGAGCCCTCCAAGTATCCTTCAATGGATATCGACCTTTCCTTCGTAATAGGAAAGGATACCAAGTACAGCGACCTTACGACAGTATGGCAGGGTGCGGATTATGAGTATCTTACCGGTGCATCTGTAGTTGATAACTATGATGACGGTACAGTTAAGAGTATCAGCATCCGCTTCTACTTCTCCTCCAAGGAAAAGACCCTTGCAAGAACCGATATTCAGCCTGTGGTTGACGATATCATAGCTAAGCTTGCGGATAAAGGATTTAACCTTAAAGCATAAAATTAAGGCACACCAAATGGTGTGCCTTCAGCATTTATAAAATTTTATCTCATCTTTTTATGATAAGCAACTCGGGGAGAGCCGTCGGAGAGATGGATGGTACCACAATGGACAAAACCGTTTTTCTCAAGCATACGGCGCATCGACTTGTTTTCCTCGTGGGTATCACAACGAAGATTCTTGATATTGTTATTTCTTCCGATTTCCTCGGCACAGCGTACCAACGCACCCCCAAGCCCCATACCCTTGGAGCTGTTATCAACACAGATACGGTGTATTGAGAGATAGGGAGATTCGTTTATCCATTTACCGTCATATATTTCCTTGTAATCGGGTTCTTCTCCGAAGAATATGCCTGCGCTTGCCATAACAGTATCTCCCTCGCATACGACATAACGATTGCCCTTCTCTATATCCTCCGAAATAAGCTCGCGGGAGGGATAGCCGTTGTCCCACTGACAGAAGCCTGCTTCTCTCATATATTCCTGAGCCTGTGCCACCATTTCCATTATCCTGTCAAGCTCGGAAATGTTTGCTTTTCTGACCTCCAGGTTGGTAATACGGTTCATTTTTGCTCGTACACGGTTTATAGAAAAGCCCTTGGCAGAGAAGTTTGCCTCATACTCTGTTACTACATTGTCAGCGGCATACTCACTGTTGTGAAGGTCATACGTGAGATCCTCAAGCTCAAAGCCCATATATTTAAATTCCTCAACCGAGAAGTCGAAGAGGGGACGGTTGTCTGTTTTGAACACTATCTCACCGTTAGGAGCTAAGAGTCCCTTGTACATTTCGAGGAATCCACGGTAGGTAAGACGGCGGCGTGTATGACCGCTTTTAGGCCAGGGATCGCTGAAATTGAGATAGATGCGTTCTATTTCACCTTTTTTGAAATATTGGGGAAGAGAAAGAGCATCACCGATGATGAATCTTACATTGGTAAGCCCTGCCTCCTTTACCTTCTCCATAGCAAGGAGTGCCACATCCGGAATCTTCTCAATGGCGATATAATTGACGTCGGGATTACGCTTGGCAGTTTCTAAAATGAACTTACCCTTGCCGCATCCGATCTCAACTGTTACGGGAAATTCAGTGATTTCGTTTCTTGAATTCAGCAAAAGCTCTAAGCAAAGCTCTAAACGTGACTCAGAGTTCTTTTTTTTTCGCATTCTCATATTGAAATTTTCTTCTCCATGTGTTATACTATATATTGATTATGTGATTTTTCTATATTATACTATATATTAAGTCAAAAATAAAGACTTTTTGATAATTTTTAAGGAGAATTTTAGAATGGACAAGATTACTTTTCTTGCCGAGCTGTCCCAAAGGCTGACAAAGTTTTCTCTGATGGATGATGAGATCGATATTTGTGTTGCCAAGGTACGGGAATATCTTGATACCATAAGCGACGAGGAATTCGCAAGACAGAATCCCGGCGAGGCCGATGTCGATGATATGGCGGATACCGTGTACAGTAAGTATATTGAATCAAAATCAGCAGGCAATACTGATACGCCCGAAGCTGATGCAATAACCGAAGATGAGGAGCATGACGAGGCTCCTGAGGATATTCTTGAGGTTCTTGCAAGAGAGGCTGAGGAGGAGAGAAGAAATCAGGAAAAGGCAGAGGAGCTTAAACGCTTGGCTATCGAGCGTGCTATTGCTGAGAATGATGAGATCATCGCAAAAAACGAAGCCGAAAATGAAGAGGTGAACGAGCTTCGCAGCGTTTTTGAGGATGATGGAGATCCTATTATAGAGGCTGTGGATCCCGAAGAGCGTCCCGATGTTGCGTTCGATGAGTCAGAAGCACTCAACGATGCCGTAGACGATGAGTTTATCGAGGAAGAGGGTAGTGATTTTCTCGTTGATACCTCCTCCTTAAAAAAAGCAGGAGAAAAGCCTAAAAGGACTGATAAAAGATTCAAAGAAAGTGAAAAGAAGGAAAAGATCAAGGGTACGCCTCTCTTTTGGACAATATTTGTCCTTCTCCTTCCCATAATCTGTCCCGTACTTCTGCTCGGTGCAGGTGTATTTGCTTCAGTTTACGTTGCGATAACCCTACTTATAGTTGCTTTGTGCGGTGCTATCGTTGCTGTTGTAACGATGGGTACGATCGTGTCTCTTGTTGGTATTATTTACGGCGCAATACTTGCCTTCAAGATTGCTCCTCTTGGTATGTATGAGGTTGGTATCGGTATTATCGTAGGTTCTTTGACCATGCTTTTATCTGTGCTTATGTATAATCTCGCTATCCGATTCTCACCTCTGCTTTACAAGTGGCTTACAAAGCTTTTGAAATTGGTAGTTAAGCAGTTGATCATGCTTTTCAATAAGGCTAAGAAGGAGTGTGGCAGATAATGAAACCTACGTCTATAATTTTCTTGATATTGTCTGTAGTGCTTCTCGCAGTCGGAATAATAATCTGCTCTGTAAGTGCAGAAAGCGCTGACAGTAAGGGTATTGAGCTTATCTGTGACGAGATAGATAAGGATGGCAATGCAATAACCAGAGATGACCTCGATGCATATAACGTTACATCCTTTGAAATCAACATGAAGGATGTGGATATAAACGTTATCCGCACAGCAAAAAAATCCTATATCGAATTTGTAAATATCAATCCTGCGGTTTATGATTATAAGATCTCCAACGGAACAATGGAGCTTAAGACCATAAAGCCCTTTAATATCAAATCCTTTATCAAGCTCCGTGAGAACGGCTCGCCCTTCTCGGGTCTGCGAAGCTATCTCTATCTTGATGAGTACGAAGATAAGGCAGCTTCAGTAAATATTTATATAACCGATACCTCCAACGTGGGTAAGATGAATGTGACCCTTAATAACGGCAGTATCAGCGTAGAGGAAACCACGGTAAACTGTGTTTATACTCTTGAAACGAAAAAGGGTGACATATCCTTTAAGGACATGGAAACCAAGGGTAAGGTGAAGGCAACGGTAAAGGGCGGAGATTTCTATGCTGATTCCGCTTATATAGAAGCCCTTGATTTTACTGTTACCGGCGGTGATGCTCATCTTAAGCTTCATAGGCAGTGCCGTTTTACCAAGCTTGAATGCGATACAGGTATTATAACCATAGACGGTGATGAATATATCGAGATCGAAAAGGGAATGATATTCCCAAAGGCCGAAAGAGCAGAGCTTGTAACCAATTCGGATGGTGAGGAAGAGGTTCTCAGATATCAGCCTATTGATGTTGCAGGTAAGGTGTATGACGGTGATATAATCATTACAGAGATACCCTACGAGGCTCCGGCCGACCTTCCCGAAGAAGAAATCAGCGAAGAAGACTCGATCGAGGATATCAGTGAATAAAAATTGAAATATTGGTGCAAACTACAAGTGTAATAAAACAAAAGGAGTTTTTAATATGCTTGACAGGATCGCACTTATACTTGCAATCATCGGCGGTATCAACTGGGGCAGCATCGGTTTGTTCCGTTTTGATATCGTGGCTTGGCTGTTCGGTGGACAGACCGAGCTTGTGAGCCGTATCATTTATACGTTGGTAGGACTTGCAGCTCTTTGGTGTATATCCCTTCTTTTCAGACAGAGAGAGGAATATATCGAAACAGATAAATATTAAAAAGAGGCTCACAAGAGCCTCTTTCAGCTTGTCGATAAACCTATCGACAAGCTGGCAGACGTTGAAAAAGGATGGTAGGTTTTCGTGAAAAGTCTCCGTAGGCGTACTAAGTACGGTAGTGAGGCTTTTCGCGGAAAAGTGTGAAAAAAGGGCTGAAACTCGATGTTTTAGCCCTTTTTGAACGCTTATTCGGTTGGTTTGGGGTACCAGATGTTAATTATTAAAAAATCTTTTTGGGAGAATAAAACTTTTAATAATTATTAATTTCACACGTCCGACCGACTTTTTCGACAGTCTGAAAGAGGCTCACAAGAGCCTCTTTAATCTTTTTCTGCCTGGAACATTAATATTGAAAGTATTGTAAGACCTGCGGTTTCGGTACGGAGAATTCGTTTTCCCAATGAGATCGGAATAACGTTGCTTTTTTGTGCCGCTTCTATCTCGGTTGTATCAAACCCACCCTCGGGACCTATAAATATACCTACAGAGTTTTTGTCCTTAAGCTCTGATATCACATTTCTTGCATGCTCAATACCCTCGGCGTTTTCGTACGGGATTATAACGCCGTCAAGCTCCGAGGCATAGCTTAATGCCTCTTTAAAGGTCATGGGATTTTTAATTTTTGGAATAACACCTCTGCCCGATTGCTTGGCTGCAGCTTGCGCTATCTGCTGCCAACGGGCTATTTTTTTATCCTCTTTTTTAGCATCTATCTTAACTATGGCGCGCATGGTAGCTACGGGGATTATTTCATATACCCCCAACTCTACCGCTTTCTGGATTATAAGCTCCATTTTATCCGATTTTGGAAGGCCCTGGAAGAGATACAGCCTTTGTCCGAGCTCGCTTGACGAAGGTGAGGATGATTTTATATCAAGGATTATTTCTTCGCGGTCAATGGATGAAATGATACATTTGTGGTCTGTACCATTACCATCACATACGGTAATGGATTCACCCTCCTGCATGCGGAGAACATTCCTGATGTGGTTAACGTCAGGTCCCGTTATTTTTATATTATTATCATTTATCATGCTTTCATCTGTAAAAAATCTTGGCATAGTAACCTCTTATTAATAAAAAATCAGATTTTTACCGTTTATCTATTTTATCATATACTTAAAGAAATTGCAATAATTACAGAGAGTATTATACGTAGTTTTACACAAAATTAGAATGGAGGTGATTAAAATTAAAAAGTTGATTTTTACCTTTTTATTAATTTTTTCTCTGTTCATTTCAATGCCTCTTTCTTCATTTTCAGCATCGCGGCAGACCCATTCGTGGTACTGTATGAGAAAGGGAAACGAGCAGCCGATACTTGAGCCTCAAATGTCCTTTATAGAGAAATACGACGGATTTTATCTAGACAAAAGGGCTGATGAGAAAAACAAGGTCATTTACCTGACCTTCGATGCAGGGTATGAAAACGGAAATGTAGCAAAGATCCTTGATACCCTTGAAAAGCATAATGCTCCCGGTGCGTTCTTTATTCTTGAAAATCTTATAAAGAGGGATACCGAGCTTGTAAAGCGTATGGCAAAGGAAGGTCATCTTGTGTGTAATCATACTGCCAGTCATAAGGACATGACCACCCTTTGTGACAGGGACAGCTTTGCGAAAGAATTAAATGATCTTGAAGCCGTATATAAGGAATATACGGGTAATGAGATGGCTAAGTTCTATCGTCCGCCCGAGGGTAAGTTCAGCGAGGAAAATATGAAGTTTGCCGATGAGCTGGGATATGATACGGTGTTTTGGAGTCTTGCTTATGCCGATTGGGATAATCAAAGACAGCCCGATCCCGAAAATGCAAAGGAACTTATTTTAAAAAATACCCATAACGGAATGGTGCTTCTGCTTCATCCCACCTCAGCCACCAATGCCGAAATACTTGAAGGTCTGCTTTGTGAGTGGGAAAAACAAGGATATAGGTTTGGTGATCTAAATGAGCTTTGTAAAAGGTAAATTTGTTATTTGTACGCTCATGGTATTAAGTTTGTGCAGTTCTTGCATATCGGCAAATCCGATATACCACGGTGAGGCCAAGGAGTGCAAAAAGCGAATAGCGCTTACCTTTGACGATGGGCCTCATTACAAATATACCGAGGAGATACTTGATATACTGAAGAATGAAGGTGTCAGTGCTACCTTTTTACCGTGGGAGAGAACGTGGAGAGATTTCCCGAAATAGTGGAGCGTGAGATAAGGGAGGGTCACGAGGTGGCAAACCACACCTATTCTCATAAAAACATCTCAAATCTCAATAATGCCGATATAGCCGCAGAGATAGAACGGTGTGAGGAAATATTACTTTCTGAGAACGAATATATGCCTAAGCTCTTTCGTCCTGTCGAGGGTTATGCCTCGCGTGAAAACTGTGAATTTATCGAATCACTCGGATACGACGTTATCCTCTGGTCGGTGGATACCCGTGATTGGGCACACAGTCCGGTTGATAATATAGTTAATAACGTGGTGAATAATTCTGCCGACGGTTCGATCGTGCTTTTCCATGATTTCGTGTCGGGAGAATCGCCTACCCCTGCAGCACTCAAACTATTGATACCAAGACTTAAGGAGCTTGGCTACAGCTTCGTGACGGTGTCCGAATTGTTGGGATAACAAGAAGACGGGATTAAACTTGTAATCCCGTCTTTATAATATTCCATTCGTTTATAAGCCTTTCAAGACTCCATGCCGCGTTTGCGGGTGATGTGGAAGGAAGACAGACCGAATTGCGGCCTATCTTATTGCCGATATATTTATTATAATATTTTTCCGCTGTTTTTCCGTTTGTATAGATAGCCGTGATGCTGCAAGCATCAAGTATTGCAGAAAGGTCGTTAGGAATAACGTTTTTGATGGAAGAATCCGAGCTTCCTGTAATGTCACATGAGCCTATTACGTCCCAGAGAGCGATTCCGCAGTTGAGGAGAAGCTGTTTCTTTTTCTCAATGTTTTCGGGAACAGGCTCCTCGAACACCGCAGAAATAACTCTCCAGAATCGGTTTTGTACATGCCCGTAGAAGAAACCCTCTTCCCTTGATTTAACAGAAGGAAAACTTCCGAGGATCAGGATACGAGAGTTTTTATCATATACGGGCGGTATCGAATGAAGAGTCACGGATTACTGAAGCTGAGGGTCTATCATTATCTCCTTTACCTTCGGATATGCAGCGAAGGTACCGAAGAACATAGGAACTGAGAAGAAGAGTACGAAGGGGAAAATAATACCCAAGGGCATAAAGATGTTGAGCACCATATATTCAATGAATATCATAAGGAGTCCTCCGATAAAGGCGAGGATATTTCTCTTGAATCCTAAAAGGGTGAATATAAGTGAGTTCTTGATTATCTTCCATATGCTGAGATCAAAGGTAATGAGCATTATATAGAAATAATAACGCATCATAACATAGAAGCACATCATTATTATGGAAACGAGGAAGAGCTGTGATCCTACCATATAGTAGAATGCCATTGCATATACGCATGCCGCGATAAGTATGGCATCCACAATACCCATGAAGAAGCCCTGCTTAAGATTTCTCTTGATTGCAGAGAAAAAGTCGGAGAAGAGGGAAAAATGTTGTCCCTTGACTATGGCTCTCATAATATATGCACAGCCTACGTTAACAAAGCCGAAGGTGAATATTACAAGTAAGGTAAGCAACCAGAAGAGGTAGGAGGTGCTCGAGGGAACGTTGGTGGCTACCTGTGCGCCGTGCACACCGAAGAGTGCTGCTGTTACAGGGGATGCATTAAATGCTACAGCACCGCTTACAGGTCCGAAAAGTGAGGATGAAGCAGCAGTGGTACTCTCCATGAAGTAGAATCCCAAAAGTCCGAAGAATATAGGAAAATTTCCGAATATGAATAAGAGATTGAGATAGAACATATTCGATATATTTCTTCCTAAGAGCTTAAAGCACTTTGAAATATTGTCGGGTCCCTCAGGGAGCTTTTCTACCCCCTTGCCGTTACCTTGGGGGTTAAAAAGATTGTAGAGAAAATGTTTTTTCTGCTTGATTGGTTTGAGTTCGTTTTCCATTTTTACATCCTTTTGTGACCATAAGTCGCTTTATATATATACAATAAAATATTTTGATGCTGTCAGCAAAACAAGGAAAGCTGTCATCAGCAAAAATACGGTAAAATAATCCTTGGTGAATTGCTGTTTGAAAATAAATGAGATGTCGGGAGCAGCATATTTTAATGCTGAGCCAAAGACCGAGCCCTTTGCCCCCATTATAATAAATACTATGACCGTAAGTATCAGAGAAGTGCTTATCACGATAAAGCATCGGGTATCGAGAACCGAATTTCTGTACTGCATGCCGTAATAGAGGGTAGCAAAGCCTGTCATAAAGCCTTTATACACTAAGACAAGGGGGATGACATAGGGACTGAAAAGCGTAAAGCCTGATATGAAGATCAAAGCTATAAGCTTTATCTCCCCGGATATAAGAGAGATAAGCGTATTGAATTCGGGCTTAGAGTCTGTGTCTATGCTCTCTTGACGCAGTGCTGCGAAGAAATCGGTATATTCGTATAGAAATATACCAATCATTATTCCCAATACTGCCATTAAACATAGCAGTATGAAGTTGTTTCTGTATCTTTTTTGTTCCTCTGAGTATGTGATACTTGTCCCGCCCTTCTTTTAAACGTTTGTGTTTAAAAGATATGCAAGGGGACTGAGGTTTATTACTCTTCCGAGAGCTCCTTTGAACGCTCGGCACATCTCTGCATTGCCTTTGAGATGATCTCGGAGAAGTTTTCTTCCTCAAATACCTTCATCGCTCTCTCGGTAGTACCGTTGGGACTGCAGACCATGTTTATAAGCTCATCGGGAGTCTTGCCGCTTTCAAGTACCATGTGACATGAGCCTATGACCATACGTGCGATTATCGCATCGAGATTTTTTATATCAAGTCCCTGGGCTCTCGCCTCATCGGCAATCGATTTTATAAAAAGATAAACGTAGGCGGGTGCGGATCCTGATGCTGCGGTTACCGCATCTATCTTATCCTCGGTTACTATCATAACCTCGCCTATCTCGGAGAACAGACGGCAGATGTCCGAGAATTTTTTATCCGTAACCTTATCGTTACGGGTAAGGGAGGTAACACCCTTGCCTAACATAAGGGGAGTGTTGGGCATAAGACGGACTACGGGGACTTCCTCTCCGATATATTTTGCGATGGTGGAGATCTTTACGCCTGCCATAATAGAGATTATCATTTTGCCCGAGAGATCGCATTTTGCGATTTCGGGTAATATCTCGTCCTTATTCTGCGGCTTGACGCATAGGAATATATAATCGCCCTCTGCTACGGCATCCGAAACAGAGAAGGTTGCCGTATAGGGCTTATCCTTGAATCTTTCATATTTTGTTGCGTCTTTATCATAAAGGCATATGGAATAGGATCCGGCACCCTCGATGATGGCGCCTGCCATGTTTCCGCAACCGATAAATGTCAAAGTCTTTTTCATAAAGTTATACCGCCTGAAAGTAATATATATATTATAATAACACTAAATTAAATGCAAATCAATACAAATTAAAAATTTTTCAAATTTTGCTATTGTCAATTTGATATATCAGGGTTATAATATATCTTAAAGTATATCAACGACGGAGCAGAGATGAAACTTTTAAGCAAGCTTTTTGACCGAACACCGAAAATAGAGACTGAGAGACTTATCCTTCGCCACATGCGGGTCTCGGATGCCTCTGATATGTATGAATACGCATGCTTGCCCGAGGTGACCCGTTATCTTTTGTGGTCCCCTCACGAGAGCTTGGGTTATACTCGTGATTTTCTTTCTCAGATAGAGGAAGCATATAAAAAGAACGAGTTTCACGATTTCGGCATTATACTTAAGGAAAACAGAAAATTCATAGGAACCTGCGGCTTTGCAGAGCTTGATATGGCAAATTTCAAGGGAGAGGTCGGGTACGTTCTGAACCCCGATTACTGGGGTAGGGGAATAGCCTGTGAGGCGGTAAACGCGGTGCTTCGTCTCGGCTTTGACCGAATGGGTCTTAACCGTATCGAGGCAAGGTATATGCTCGGTAACGACAGAAGCCGTCGCGTTATGGAAAGATGCGGTATGCAGTTCGAAGGTATACAGCGTCAGGCTATGTTTGTTAAAAAAGGTTTTTGTGATATCGGCATCTGTGCTATATTGGCAAGAGACTATGCTCCGACGGGAACCGAGGAAAAGTTTACAAATATTTAAACACACCGAGGGTAATATAGGTTATAATATAGCTTAGTGTTGTTTTAATACAAAAAAGTAATTAATTTCAGGAGGATATAAACATGGGCAATCCTATGGGTTCACTTATTATGATCGTTGCAATGCTTCTCATCTTCTATTTTCTTCTTATCAGACCCCAGAAGAAGCAGGAGAAGGAAAAGCAGGCTATGCTTAACAGCCTCGAGGTAGGCGACGAAGTCACCACTATCGGCGGTATCGTAGGTGAGATCGTTTCTGTAAGAGAAGAGACAGTTATGATCGAAACAGGCAAGGACAAGACAAAGATCAGAGTTCTTCGCAGCGCTATCAGCCGTGTAGACGTTAAGGCAAGCGAAAAGGAAGCGTTATAATTTAAATTCCTGCCGAATATACTGTACTACAGTATTATCGGAGGGCAGAGATCATGACAGGTTTGTTCAGATCACTTATAAGGGCACTGCTGCTCTGTGTTATCACAGCGGCAGTGCTTATTTTAATTTTCGGAGCTGTTGCCGACAGTTCAAGCGACAGTACAAAGAATCTTGCATTATTCGGAAGGGCAACGCTTTTTACTTCGGCATTTATCGGTGCACTTTCCATGTCTCTTTCACGTGATACGGGGAAGCTTACATCGTCTATTCTTTTCGGCGGTGTATATATTTTTATATGCTTTGCGCTTTCGCTTCTTTTCGGAGATACCGATCTTCTCAGTAATTGGGTGTCCTATCTTACTGTTATTGCCGTATGTATCGTGTGTGCATTCATCGGAAGCAAAAAGAAGGGTAAAAAACCAAAAAATCTTAAAAAGTTCAAAAGCAGTACGAAGAAATAAAAGAGGGCGGATATGTGTGAAAGCATATCCGCCGATTTTATTATATTATTTCTTAATTTTATCCCAATATGCTTTAGCCGCCTGCTCGGTCTTGTTTTCACCGTACTCATAGTATTTAGCACCTCTGAGATCATCGGGGAGATACTGCTGCTTCACATAGTGGCCGGGATAGTCATGAGGATATTTATAGTTGTCATAGCGGTTGGAGGGTCTCATGTGATCGGGAATGTTCTGCCCCTTACCCTTCTCGATATCCTCTGCCGCTGCCGCATAAGCAAGGTAAGCTGAATTGGACTTGGGTGCTGTTGCAAGCATGATAGCCGCATTGGCAAGAGGTATTCTCGCCTCGGGCATTCCGAGATCAAATGCAGACTGTACGCAGGCGCGCACGATCGATGCCGCCTGAGGATAGGCAAGACCTATGTCCTCACTTGCGATAACCTGCAATCTTCTGCAAACTCCTATAAGGTCGCCGCCCTCAAGAGCTTTCGCCACATAGAATATGGTGGCATCGGGATCGGAGCCGCGAATAGACTTCTGTATTCCCGAGAGTATGTCATAATGAACCGTGCCCGACTTGTCAAAAGTTCCTACCACCTTAGGCGCAAAGGTCTTTACACCCTCGGCTGTTATCACCTCATCAGAAACGTGATATGCATTTTCAAGATAATTAAGGCTTCGTCTTACATCCCCTGCGCCTATTTCCGCAATATAGAGAAGAGCATCATCGTCGGCAGTCTTCTTTACAGAAGAATCCTCGTTTAGAATATCTAGAGCACGTTTTAATGCAGGTATTATATCCTCGGTGGTAACCGATTTAAACTCAAAGGTAGCACTTCTTGAAATGATAGCGTTATAAACATAAAGATGAGGATTCTCTGTGGTGGAGGCGATGAGGGTTATCCTTCCGTCCTCCATATATTCAAGCAGAGATTGCTGTTGCTTCTTGTTAAAGTACTGTATCTCGTCAAGGTAGAGAAGTATACCGCCCGCACCGAAAAGGGAGGAGGTCTCCGCTATTACCTCGCGGACATCGGAAAGAGATGCAGAGGTAGCATTAAGAGAACGCAGAGTCATACCCGACTGTGCGGCTATTATATTGGCTGCGGTGGTCTTACCCGTGCCGGGAGGACCCCAGAATATCATATTGGGAAGATAGTTGCTTTGGACTATACGGCGGATGGCACCCTTCTCTCCGAAGAGATGCTTTTGTCCCACCATATCGTCAAAGCTCTGCGGACGGATACGGTCCGCTAAGGGTCGGTTTGACATAGCTTTAACCTTTCAGTAGTTAATTGACAGCATTGCTGTTGTGAATTGTACCTTTGGTACGCGAATCGATTTGCGCCGTGAATAGAAAGCAGAGCTTTCGTTAAGGTAGATTTTCGCCCGTGGACGAAAATCAATTTTATTATATATTAATTAGATAATTATGTCAACAATTAATGACAAAACACTTTTCGACCTTCAGGGAGAAAAGTTACCTCAACGAAACCGTTGAGACGGTTTCAATTCACGGCGAAGCCAATTCACACATCACGAAGTGATGTAATTCACGACAGCAACGCTGTCAATTCACCAAAACAGGAGTACACTATAAGCGTACTCCTGTTTCTTTATAAATTTTATCAAGGAAAAGCTCTTGAATCTTCTTAGCTGTTTCCTGATCCTTGCCGCCAACCTCTCTGCCGTCTATATTGTAGACGAAAATAACGTTCTTTGTGGTGGAGCAGAGAAGGATCTCGTCGGCATCCATGACCTCGTCGAGGGTGAATTCTCTGATCTCTGCGGGAATGCCCAGCTCCTCGCATATCTGCGATATTACCGCTCTTGTGATGCCGGGAAGAATGAGATTATCCAAGGGAGGCATTATTACCTTGCCGTTCTTAAGGATAAGAATGCTTGAATGAGCTGCCTCGGTCACACGACCGTCTCGGTGCATAATTGCTTCGGTATATCCGCTTTCGGTAGCCTTCTGTGCTGCAAAAACGTTAGGTAAGAGATTTACAGTCTTGATATTGCAATACTTAAAGCGCATATCCTCCATTGAGAGAAGGGAAGCACGCTTATCTGCAGAGGGAAGGGTGATAGACTTAACGAACATGAGAAGATTGGGACGGACATTCTCGGGGAATTCATGCTTACGGGATGCATTACCTCGTGACACCTGAACATACAGCATCTCGATACCGCCACAGCCGAGAGAAAGAAGCTTGTTTATCTCAGCATTAAGCTCGGCTCTCTCCATAGTGAAGTCTATATTCATCAGACTGCAACTGTTATACAGTCTGTCAAGATGCATATCGAGGGTAAATGCCTTGCCATCCAACACAAGCACTGCATCATACACGGCATCACCGAAATATATTGAGCGTTCCGACATGGGAACAGTCATTGTGTCAAAATCTCCAAATGCCCCGTTAAAATAAGCTACGGTTTTCATAATAAGCCTCTTTACAGTAATATTTTGATTATTATTATATAGTATATTGCTGTGATTGTCAATTTTATTGCGTAAATTATTTATTTTTGTATAAATAATCCGATACTCGGCGCTTCGAGTTCGAATCTTCCAAACAAACAGCAACAAAAAAGACACCCTAAGGTGTCCTTTTTGTTGACAGATGACTGTAATTTTGATACAAAATTTATTGTCCGCGGCAACCATTACATGAACTGTCTGGCTCTTTACAATAGTAACTACAATAATCTTCCAAAACGCGATCCGCATATCTTGACGCCTGAACTTCGAGCGAACGGTCGCTTTTTCGTTATCGTCTAAAAAGTACCACTGAAAATAATGCGTTAGCTCGTGCGAGAGCGAATGATAAACGGAGAACAAATTCATGTTTGTAGGTATGTAGATCTGCGGATAAATGCGTCCTCCGCTTTCCTCGTTTGAGTAAAAGATACCGTAGCAATATCCTCCTTTGGAGGAATGAAACTTTTCCTGATTGCAAAAATAAACATTGCATCTTATCGGGAAGAAAAACTCTTTCCTTAAATAGCGAACAAATCTGCAAATGTTTTTCTTTGTGTCGCAATCAATAGCAGATGCAAAATGAAGCGAAAGGTTGGACTTAGGGGAAGAATCACGATAAAACTGTATGTTTTCTTCTGTGTTCGTTATCCACAAAAATTGTTTTGCCATAAAGTATCCTCCATTCGTCGTAACTGATTATTATTATATTATTATACCACATAAATACAAAAAACGGAATCCCTTTGTATCGGAATTGCGGTTTTTGTTTGGCGGAGAAGGAGAGATTCGCCCGTTTGCAACATCAACTCCCCCTTCGCTCCTAAAGTCGCTCGTGCTCGTTGTGTTGCGGCACGCAAGTTCGGTTTGCTTTATCCGCCCCCGGCGGCGCAAACCTGCACTTGACCCCCGCCGATACTCGGCGCTTCGAGTTCGAATCTGCCAAACAAACAGCAACAAAAAAGGACACCTTATGGTGTCCTTTTTTGTTGGCGGAGAAGGTTCGCTGCCCGTAGTTTCCCACACAGAAATCCGAAAATTGTTATGTCCCACATCAAGTTTTTTAACTATATTGCTTGTGTTAATTCCTTACATTCATCAGGAACATCGTTCTTTGACAGATTCAGGACACTTCTTTGACACTTCCTGTTGTCTTTTTTCCTTATAGTTACTGTCGATGGACACATGGACACTTCGAACAACATTTTTCTAAGTTCATGCTATTTCAATTCCACAAATCAATTTGTTTCAATTTGAATCAATTTTCCAATTTAGAAAAATTAGATTTTTTATTTTATTCATTAGAAATTTTAATTATAAGAAATAATTACAAAATGCCTGTTTGCCCATGTGCGACGGGCATTTTAGGTTTAATTAAGATTGATATAGCACGGCATTATTTAGCTTATTTTGGAAATATGAGTTTATATTTGGCGTTATGTAAATAATAGTACTATCTCGAAAGAGAAATTTATTATTATTTTGGAGGTTTTTATGCCCAAAAAAAAGATAGCGGATTATGCAACATTGCGTATGGTGAAAATTGGTTTTGTATTTAAAGATAATGGTGACATCAAAGAGTTTAATGGTAATGTGTATGCTAATGTTGTTGATAATGATTACGATTTAATGTACTCAAAAGACCAATGCTGGTATTATTACAACGACGGGGTATATACCCAAACATCAGATATGGAACTCAAAAATACGTTGGTGAATGATTTTAATGAGCGTGCTCAAAATACTTGGAAACCAAGTTATGAGCACCTATATTGGGAATCTCTTAAGCACAAGGTTTTTTATGCAGGAGAACTGAACGAGAACAAAAAATTCATAAATTTCCGTAATGGGATGTTGGATTTAGAAACAAGAGATTTAATCGAACATGCGAGAGAATATTACAGTACGGTTCAATTACCATTCGAATATGACCCAGATGCCCAATGCCCAATTTGGGAAAGCTTTTTGGAATCATCTTTCGAGGGTGACAAAGAAAGAATTAATCTATCACAGGAATGTTTAGGTTATTTATTAAGTAGTGAAACGAGAGCTCAAAAAGCTTTGGTATTGTACGGCTCTGGCGGTAATGGCAAAGGTGTTTTCAGCTCAATTATTGAAGCCCTTGTTGGTAGATCTAACATCTCCTATGCAGGTTTAGCTGACTTATCCAATCAGTTCGTTAGAGCTACCCTTGTTGACAAGCAGTTAATTATGAGCTCGGAAAATGAAATATCCCATCTTAACACACAGTATTTCAAACAGATTGTAGGCGGAGACACTTGCATCATGGCATCTCACAAGAACAAGAAACCTTTTGAATTCTTTCCTAAGTGCAAGATCGTAATGTCAACCAATAACCTTCCAGACACAAAGGATAGAAGTGAGGGTTATTACCGTAGGCTTCAATTCCTTCATTTCTCAAAATTCTTTAATGATGATGAAAGAGACGTTCATCTCACAGAGAAGCTCAAAGAAGAGCTCCCTGGAATTTTCAACTGGGCATTGATAGGACTTGACCGTCTAAAGTCAAATGACTTCAAATTCAGCCCCTGTAAAAGCTCAGATATTCTCTTACAAGAATATCGTGTAGAACAGAATCCCTTCTTAGAATTTATCAATGAATGCTTGATTCTCGATGATCCTCGTGAAAAAGAGGAGAATCGTGTTGTATATAATTCATTTAAGCTTTGGTGCTCCGAAAATGGACACAGAGGATTTTCAAATATGTCATCCAAAAAATTTTGGAGAGAGCTTGACAATGCAATGATCCTGTTAGGATACCCTCCCACTGTGAGAAAAAACTCAGGTAATCATCGTTTTTGCCATGGTGTTTCTATCAAAAGAGATTATCGTTATACTGAGTTTTGATTAGGAGGTAAAATGATGAAAAAGTTACTTATCACAATCAGTAGAAACGCCCTATATTCCGCTGATTACGAAGCCGTTAAAACGGCTGTTCATAACGCTAATATTGTAACTGACGTAACGGTTGCCTTAGAGTTTCTCTATCGCTTCTTCTCAGAGGAGGTGGTGCTTTATGATTGATTTTAATTCAGGGGAGAAATCCCCTGATATGATTGAGTTAAGCCGTACAAAACGCTGTGTTATTTATGCCCGTTGTTCTACCTCCTACCAAGAAGAATCTATCGAAAGCCAAATCTCATTCAATGAGGCATTTGCCAAACGAAATGGTCTCAAAATTGTTGGCATTTTCAAAGACGATGGCAAGTCCGGACGCAACGCTGACCGTGAGGGCTTACAAGCTCTAATGAGTGAGCTATCTAATCCTGAGAGAGAATGGGATCTGGTACTTGTTTATCGTCTTGACAGATTTTTCAGAAATGCAAGATTATTTATGGAGTATCAATATACCATGAAGGATTATGATACCAATCTGTTGACTGCACAAGAATCTATGCTGAACAACGTGTTCCCCATGACAGAGACCTTCCGCTTTTTTGTTGCACAACAGGCTGAATTAGAGTCACATCGAATCGGAGAAAACATTGCACGTGGAAAGCTGACAGGAGCTCAAAAGGGCAGATGGCAGGGCGGAACAGCTCCATTGGGCTATCAGGTTATTGATGGAATTCTTACCATCGACCCTAAAAAGAAGCTTATTGTCGAAAAAATCTTTAATCAACGTGCTCAAGGAGTAAGTATGCAGAAAATTGCTGATATATTAAATGAGCAGGGTTATACTTCTAAGTTGAACCGTCAGTTTAAGGTCAGCGGGATTCGTGAAATTATCACAAATCCTTGTTACAAGGGAGAATTACAATACAATCGTTCATCTGCTCGTGGTACAAACGGGTTTAACAGGCATTTATACAAGGACGAAAAGCTTATCGTCAAGTACTCATGTACTCCAATCGTTAGCCCTGAGCTTTGGGATAAGGCTCAGCCTGAAGCCTCGAAAAAGAAGCGTTCCTCGAAAAGTACCCGTTATTTATTGTCAGGCAAGGTGTTTTGCAAGAATTGCGGAGATCAGGTCATGCACGCTAACCGTAGAAACAACCACGATAAGCTATATATCAGTTTTTATTGTCCCAACAGTAAGGCTCACAGGGAATGCGACGTCAAAGAAGTCGATATGTTCAAGTTGGAGGATTTTGTCTTGAATTGTTTGTGTCAAAAATTATTATCCAAGGAATTCCTTCAAACCTTTTCCGAAAATTTCTCCAATCTTTCCAAAAAAAATAAGGCTAAGTTATCAGAGTTGAAGACTCAGCATTCAAGACTCAAAAAGCGTTGTGACAACCTAATCAGCCAGTTAGAGGAATGCTCTGAGGAGACTTCCGAACAAATCACCGAACGCTTGGATATTTTAGCCAAAGAAAAAGCCGAGCTTTCCATTGCCATTACGGAATTGACAAGGTCTTTATCCTATGTCCCAAGCGAAGATGATATTATAAGAGCAAGGTCAATCTTCATTTCCTATTGCAAGCAGGAAACCAACCGTTATTTCGTTGAAAGTTTGATCCGCACCTATGTCGAAAGAGTTGATATTGACAATGAAGGTGCTACGGTTTCCTTGTTAGCTTGTTGAGTCAATGCCCCTTTTTTAAGGGGCATTTGACACATCAGTGGACACTTGACGGACACATTAGATTGATTATTTTGCTTGACTTAACTCTTCATGGACACATTGACACATCGTCAGGCAGACAATTCATCAATCGCCACATCACCGAAGGAGATCTTTAATTTCACATCGATTGTTCCGGCAGTTACGGTGATAGACTTAACAAAATCAAGAATGATTTTTCTAAGACCTACCACATCGTATTCCTTCATCATAAAGTGAAATCGGTTTATTAACAGTTTAACGTCCTTCTCGGTCACGTGAAAGCTCTGAGGTTGGTTTGCAAGCACTAATTCTGCTTGTAGAAGCTCTTCCTGAGCTTTTAGTTCATCCAATCGCATACTGAAATGAGAAGCAACGATTCCGCTTTCTATTGCTTTCAAAATGTTTTCCTTAGAATGTGATATCTCAGCAAGCTGTGTTTCTATATCCTCAGTTTTGCTTCGTTGCATATTATCGCAATCCCCTGTATATTTCTCTATAATACGCATTATATCAGGGATTTTTTGATAAGAGAAAATATTCTCTCTCAATACTCGAAGCACATGGGTCTCTAATACCGCCATGTTTATTTCTTTGCAAGTCTTTCCTTGGTTGCTGCATCGAAAAGTCAGCTGAGATGTTTTTTTACGTTTGTTGGCATGCATGGGAGCATTACAGTTACCGCAGAACACCAATCCGCTCAGAAGGTATTTCTGACGTCCTTCATTCCTGCCAAATTTCCTGCGGTTCTCCCTCTGCCGCTTGGCAACTATCTCAAAGACCTCGTTAGAAACAATGGCAGGACACCCACCATCTATCCTGATTATCTCGTCCTCGGATTTGTAGGCATGACGATTGTATGTACCATTAGCTGATTTACTTGCAGATTTATTGTATATATAGACACCACGGTATTTTTCGTTGCGGAGTATTTCATACAAACTGTTCTTTACAAAAGGTACTCCCTTTCGTGTTACATGTCCCTGTTGATTAAGAACGTTGATGATCTCACTATACGGATGACCTTGTGAATACATATCAAAGATTATTCTAACCGCCTGAGCTTCGTTCTCGTTAATTACAAGTTTCTTGTCAACTATATCATAGCCGAGAGGAGCTACACCGCCTGTATGAGTGGCAGTCTTAGCGTTCTCCCTTAGACCCTTAATTACCTCTCTTGCAAGGTTTTTGGAATAGTATTCTGCCATTGCTTCAAGAACAGATTCCAGAATAATAGATTCAGGAGAGCCGTCCAACTGTTCGGTTACGCTTATCAACTGAACTTTGTTTGCTTTAAGCTTTTGCTTGTAGATTGCACTATCATATTTGCTTCTTGCAAATCTATCCAGCTTATGTACCATGACGATGTTAAACAGACCCGTTTCGCTTACCTTGATCATTTCCTGAAAGCTGGGTCGTTGGTCGCTTGTAGCACTCTTGGCTCTGTCAATGTATGTAGCAACAATACGAATATCGTGATTCTTAGCGTAATTCTCCATAGCACATATTTGTGCATCTATTGATTCATCACGTTGATTGTCTGAACTGTATCTGGCATAGATGGCTGCTTTCTTCTCGGATGTCACGGATTAACCACCTCCGAGTTTTTAAGGATCGCTTCAAGCTTATCCGAATAGCCGTTTTGATTCAAATACTGTATCAAGGCATATTCCATTACATCACCGATCTTTAGCTCCTTATCGATACAGTATTCGTTTACAAGGCATTGGAGCTTCTCGGCAATGAACACAGTTTTAGTTGACCGCTTGCCTTTTATGGGGTAAACAAGGGGTGCTAATTTTTGATCTCCAGACAGAAGCACCCTCAACTTGTCTTCGTTCTCCGAAAGATAGGTGAGAAGTTCATTGAACTTCTCCTTATCGTTCTTACTGTTTTTATTTTCTGACATAATAATTTCAACTCCTAATTTTGTTCGTTACGGCACTTAGATTTATGCCCTATGGATTATATGACCTATGCCCCAAACATTGCAAAGAAATCACGTTTTCCCACAATGTTGATGGCTCTCTCGTTGTCTATGACGATACACCCGTCACAATAGTTTCCTTGCTCAACTGTTTCTATCCATTCAAAACGATTTTCTGTTAAGGGAACGGATAGTCCAAATTCAGCGTAGTTAAGTAAGTCGATATCTGTTTCCAAAAGGAAAACTGCCCCAATCGGTTCTATTGACTGATCGGGGCGATAATTATAACTTGCTTGAATTCTTCCAAGCAAGCATTTAATATACGGCAGAATGTTCTCATCCTTGACATTAACAAGGTCAGCGTGTTTAGTTATCTTAACCATTTTTCCTCCTGTTCCTCGGAGTTTTTACCCCACAGTAGAGGGAAATAGCACAGCTAACACCGCTCAAAAATGATTCAACCGCAATTTTTGATAATGTTGTCACCAACACAAACATAAATTACTCCCTTTCCTTTTTTGACATTACTAATTTATCGGTTGCTACAAGCATTGCAAAGGTTGTTATAAATCCTAAAATAAAGTGTTTCATTAATTCCTCCTTGAAAAATTAAGATCCATCATCTCCAAATCGGATGATAGGTCAATTATTCGTTATTCGATTCGCTCATTATTTCAAGCATTATATTACCGCCAAGCTTGAAGCCGTAAATAAATGCTTCTCGTTCAATAATCCCGTTCATTTCATTAAGGCAATCATCGTATTTCTCCAAGGTTAACTGTTCTTCATCGGAGATTGTTTTACAAAGCTTATCCCTGTTCTGCCCCATAAGTTCAAGCAATTTCTTGATCTCAGGGTTGTTTTCGATACTGTCTGTCTGCGGTGAAATGTTTCCGTACCAGAAATCTTCAAGTAAATGTTTCATTGTTCACCTCCTGTTGTAAAATTAGATTTATATAAAAAACTCCATCATTCCCGAAAGAATGATGGAGTCATCGTTTTTAATTTCCCACCAACATTATGTATTAAAGGTCATATCTTTTTTCGTGATCGCTACAGCTTGACCAAGCTTTCTTTTTAAAGCCTGTGTTATTACATATTGCTTCTTCGGATTGGTCGTATTCCAAGAATTGCGGACCTGTGACTCTCATTGAAGTTCCTTGCCAAAATCTACAAGTATAGCATTTCTTGTCTTTTTTTGATCCGAGTGATTTTCTCATAATTCTTTCTCCTTGTCTTTGTTAAGATTATAATTCGTTTCTCTTTTTTCTGATTTCTTCAGCGAGATCTTTTCTTCCTGCTTGTCTTGCTTTAGATTCTGCATCGAGTAAGCGTGACTTTTGAGTAGCCGTTTGATCTTCAATAACAAAAGCTATAATCTTATTTACAAAGTTTTTAATATCAGAAAACTTTATGGACAAAACAATTACCTCCTTCTATTTTTTATAAGTTTTTTCTTCTAAAAATTTTCTCTATCACTTCAATATCCGTTTCGATTAGAAAGATATCTACATTTAAATCTTCAAGCTTTTTCTTATACTCTTTTTCGGAATCAAAACCATAGTCATCATAATCATCTTTGTCCAGATCTTCTATTTCTCCCAATTCTTCTTTCAGGTCCTCGAGTTCTTCTTTCGCTTCTGAAAGTTCTTCTTTAAGCTCCTCTAATGTTGACTTTCGATATTCCTGCAGATTATAGCAAACTACTGTACAGGAAAAACAATCAGTGCCGTCTGCTTTTACGGTATTTGAAATTCTCGTAGTAGTATATATACCCTCTTCGCTTATGGTTTCTCCAAAATCTAAAGCTATCTTTTGACACCGTTTTTTTCTTTTGCGATCCTTAATTGTAATTCTTTTTCTACTTCTGTATGATCGTTGTTTTCTGTAATATAAGTGATTGAATTTCTACCCATTTGTAAACCTCACGTATCATCGTTATCAAGATGTTCTTTAAGTAATTTTCTAACTGTACGCTCGCTATATTTGTATTTGACGGCTATTTTATTGATTGATTTAGATGTTCCATCGTAGTTTTTAATTGCTTCTTGCAAGACAAATTCTTTTGAAAAAAGTCTTGTAGGAAAGTTGATCTGACTACCTGCAAAATGCTTATAGATTTCAACGGTGTTATCGAACCCGATTAATTCGCTGATAGTTTCATATACACCGTTCAATACGGGTTTAGAGTTCTTACTCATATAACAATATCACCGTCCTTTTTAGTTAATTAAAATTATATACCTCTCAAAAAATCTTTCCACCGCCTTTTTCCACGCAAATTTCCAGTAAAAAACCGTATCAAAGCACTTAGCCTTGATACGGTTTATCTATCATTATTCAATTCAATAATATATATTTTCAATTATTTTTGTTTCGTACAACGGTTTAATTATAAGTATACAAAAGTATTTTGTACATTTAAAACCCTATTTAATTTAAATTGACATTTATATCTGTATATTATATAATTATTTTTATAAAATAAGGAAATTTACGAGATTATTTGAAAGGCAATAATTATGGTTTATTTAGATGCAAATTCTTTTTATTGGTATATAGGGAGAGATAAGCTAGGTATGGGAGAAAGTGTTCCAAAACATCATGTTGAATTGTTACGTAATTATTTGGACCAACAAACTAACAAAAGTATCCCTTCTTCTGTTTTGATTGAAATGATAGTTCATTTTAGAAACCAGCCAAAAATGATTAGAACCATTATTGATTTTATTCAAGAAAAAAACTTAAGAATTTTAAACAATATTCAAGAGTATTGTTATACAAACGAAAACTTTACATTGCTTTCCGTTATGTTGGAAGATGATTTGAAGCAGTATGCTGATACTTTGTTAGATAAAAAAATTGAAATTGAAGTTAAACATTCGTGTATGTTTTTAACAATTATTAGTCTTATATATGCAGAATATTATATCAATAATTTTTCCAATTTAAAAAGTGTTAAAAACAACGTCTTAACATATTTAGGAAAGGAAATGTCCAATCACTTAAATGAATATCAAGGTCAATTAACTGATTCCTTAAAAAACGGTTACGTCGCTAACAAGCCTGAACAGTATTTAAAAAAAGAATATATAGACTTACTCGTTCAAAATTGCATTGTTTTTCAAATGATCATAGATACTATAGTTGAATATTTTAACGGTGAAGAGAATTTATACGATATAATGTGCCAATCGGCAATGGATGCACGAAATAACGGGTTTAATGATTCTAAAATAATGGGTATAATTGTTGACGCTCTTGCGGAAGATTCAAAATTTGCCGAATATGCAAAAAACAAAATTGTGAGTGCCTTTATGCGAAAGGGCTATTCAATTCACCAAGCTAAATATTTAAAACTGATGTTAAATGCTTGGTTGGATCGTGGTCAAAAACTTTTAAAAAATGATATATTTGATATGTTATGTGTGAGAGTTTTAGATAAAAATGAGATTGACAATAGTTTAAGCGTTCTTGTTGACCAAAGTTCATATTTAATATCTTTTGATGAAATGATGATGAATTTTCTTAGTAATAATCCTGGTAATGTTCGGCTTATGAATAATTTTTTGATTTCTCCTATGTAATATATCCCCCGTATCAATAGGGTTCACTGTTGATACGGGGTTCTGTTCAGTATTTATTTTTAGAACTGTTGTTCACCTGTAGTTAAAGCAACAACCCTCGAACCTTTGAAATTCGAGGGTTGTTTCATTATCCCGTGTGGGATTATGTGGCGGAGAAGGAGAGATTCGAACTCTCGCGCCGATTGCTCGACCTACACCCTTAGCAGGGGCGCCTCTTCACCGACTTGAGTACTTCTCCGTGTTCGCTGAACAAAAGTTATTATAACACATTAATTTCATTTTGACAAGGGGTTTTTGAAAATTTCTTAAAAAATCTTGTTTTAGGATTTATTTGTAATAAAATCCTTGTTTGTATCGGTAAATTGTAGTATATCGGTGTGTTTGCACTTCACGTGTAGCCTTCCCCAGCGGGGAAGGTGTCATTTGAAATAATTACTAAACTCGTTTGGTAATTATTTTAAATGACGGATGAGGAGAACGTAAAGCCACGTTGAATAATTGATTGTAATATTTAAAGGGTACAATTATAAATTTAATAGTTTACTCTTTAATTAATACGATAGAAAACCTTATCTATCTTAAACGCTCTCCTCATCCGTCATTGAGTAGAATTTTCCAACCGCCTGAAAGCGCTTTGAAAATTCCACCAATGACACCTTCCCCGCTGGGGAAGGCTATTAGTGTAGTGCTCTCCGTTAGTTTGTTTAAGACATTTTGTTATAGTAAACTCCCCGATAAACTACAATTTATCAATCACTCTACTTCGGGCATTAAAGGATGAATTTAATCGAACTTCAAGCCCGAAGCATACGGGTGAAGGGTGAAACCCTTCAAACTACAATTTATCGGTCACTCTACTTCGGGTATTGAATAATAAATTTAATTAATCTCCATGCTCGAAGCATAGCCGCGGTGCTAACCGTCCTGTACCACAGAAATGCTTGTTATACCGTATCTGTCAAAAAGGTCGACGGCTTCGGCGGTTATCTCCTCACCGCTGATAACGATAGGAACTGCGGGGGGACAGGAGACGGTGGGTGTGGCACACACTCTGCCTAAGGCTTGGCTCAGGGGAACGATCTCACTTGCGGAGAGCATGGCTTCTCTGATACTCATGATTTTTTTTGCCTTAAATCCTATCGGGAGCGTAAGCTTGGAAGCTTCTCTGCATCCCTTATAGCACTCAAGAGCTTTTTCTAATTTGACAAAATCGCTTTCTGTATTTTCTGTACCTGCCATAAGCACAAGATAGCGCTCATCTGCAAATTCGCATTCTACCTTGTATTCTCTCAGATGTGCGCTGAGCTTTTCAGCTTCGGCACACTCTATAACTATCTTGAGGGGTTCACTTCCTTTGATATGATAACCAAGATTGCATATTTTTGCCTTACAATGCTCTATTCTGTTGACGGTACCAAGGAGTTTGGCTCTGTAATCCTCTGTCAGATATCTGTTGCAGATGTCAAGACTCTGCATGATAAGATAGGAAGGCGAGGTAGAAGCAAAGAGGGAAAGCATCTCTCTTGCACGCTCGGTATATTCCTTGGGAGCATCCTTTGAAATATGCAGATAAGCACCGCCTGTCAAAACGGGCAGGGTCTTATGTGCTGAATCACAGCAGATAGTCGCGCCGAGATCTATCGGGTGACGGGACTCGGGTAAAAATTTAAGATATGCACCGTGGGCATTGTCTACCAAAAGAGGTATATTTTTTTCCTTACATACCTTAGCTATACCCTCGATATTCTGTATATGACCGAGATAATCGGGGGATGTCAGGTAGAGAGCATCAGGTTTTCTTGTACAATTATCAATAGCCTTCTCTACATCGTCACAGCTTAACTCACAGCTGCAGAGGTGTCGGGAGGAGCTATAGATAAATTCTACATCTATATCGAGCAGAGCCGCCGCATAGCAGAATGCCTTATGAATATTACGCGCCGCCAGAACCAGCGGATTTTTCTTACCCAATGTAACGAGGGCAAGCATAGCTTTAATACACAGGGTAGATCCCTCGGTACTGTAGAAGCTGTGTGCAGTACCAAAAAGCGAAGACAGATTATCTTCGCTTTCCTTGATTATTCCGTTACAGCTGTACAGCACGTCAGCTCCGTCGATCTCTGTTATGTCAAGGGACTCGCAACCGAGAAAGCTCTTTCCCTTATGTCCCGGCATATGAAAACGGGTAATATCGGAGTCTGCGTACTTACTCACAAAATCGGAAATAGGGGTTTTCATTATTCTTCCTCTGATTCTGCTACCTGCATCATCACTGCACATTCTATACGCTTTTTGAAAAGCTCACAGCCGTACTTATATACACCACCGATAGAACCGGTGGCATGGTAGGAGTTAGCGGCACAACCGCCTGAGCAATAGAGTCTTGCCCAGCAATCCTTACATTCTTCGCGGCTGTATGCATTACAGCAACGGAACTGATCCTGAACGTCCTTCTTGGTAACACCGTCCCATACGTTGCCGAGGCTGTACTTCTCATCACCTACAAACTGATGGCAGGGGAAAAGCTCACCCCAGGGGGTAACAGCCATATATTCCGTACCCGAACCGCAACCTGTAATTCTCTTGTAGATACAGGGGCCGTTTTTAAGATCAAGCATATAGTGGTAGAATGTGAAGGGGCGACCCTCCTTCTTACGCTTGATCATTTCCTTAGCAAGGATCTCATACTGCTCAAAGAGCTTGGGGAGATCCTCTTCTGTCAATGCATAGGGATCATCGGGAGGACATACTACAGGCTCCATGCTGAGCTCTGTAAACCCGAGGTCTGCCATGTGGAAGATATCCTCGGTGAAGTCTACGTTATTATGAGTGAATGTACCTCTCATATAGTAGTCCTTGCCGCCTCTGGACTCTACAAACTTCTTGAACTTGGGAACTATGGTGTCATAGCTGCCCTTGCCTGCATAGTCTACACGGAAGTGATCGTGGACACACTTTCTGCCGTCGAGACTTAATACCACGTTACTCATCTCACGGTTGGCAAACTCGATAACGTCATCATCTACCAATACACCGTTAGTGGTAAGGGTGAAGCGGAAATTCTTGTCGTATTTCTTTTCTATGCTTCTGGCATATTCAACTAACTGTTTAACTACATCCCAATTCATCAGGGGTTCGCCGCCGAAGAAGTCTACCTCGAGGTTTCTTCTTGTTCCCGAATTTGCAATAAGCCAGTCAAATGCCTGCTTACCGACCTCGAAGCTCATGAGAGCTCTCTCTCCCTGATACTTACCCTGACTTGCAAAGCAGTATGAGCAGTTGAGGTTGCATACATGGGCAACATGGAGACAGAGCGCCTTAACCACATTAGAATTATTCTTATATGTATAAGCAAGCTTTTCATACTTGTCCTCGGAGAATAGCTTTCCCGCATCGATAAGAGAGTTGATATCATCGATACACTCAAGTATCTCCTCCTCGGTTACGTCAGGGAGATGCTTATATCTCTGTGATATTTCCTTGACTATTTGTTCACTTGTATGATCGTTAAACATTTCGATTATATCATAAGCTACCTCATCCACGGTGTGAACAGAGCCGCTACAGGTGTCAAGGACTATATTATATCCGTTTAATTTATACTGATGTACCATTTTTCTTCCTTAATTATAACAAAATATAAAACGCTGCCTTGTAGAAGACAGCGTTATAACCGTAAAAGCGCCGCCGGGCGCACCGAAGATCGGGTATAAACTTATCTCTTCAGCACCCGAAGTGAAGCAATTTTCTAAAAATAATTACTTAGCCTTCTTGTTTTCGCAAGCCTGGTTAGCAACGCCGCAAGAAGTCTTGCAAGCAGACTGGCAAGAGGTCTGGCATTCTCCGCATCCGCCGTCCTTTACAGTCTTAACAATATCCTTGGTTTCGATAGTCTTAATTCTGCTCATTTCTATTACCTCCGTAGTAATTCAAATTATTGATATGATTATATCACATTTTATTTTTATTGTCAATAAATATTCGTTTTTTCTTGAAATATCTCGCATTCGGTTTATTCATTTAAAAGGAAAGAGATTATCTCTGACTTGATTTCAAGACAGTAGGATATTGCCCCGGCATGACTGCAGTCCTCAATTACGTCACATTTTGCTTTGTTTGAGCCTATTGTGTCGCAGAGTTCTGCCGATACAGAGGGTGCTACCTCTGTATCCCTGTCTCCTACCACAGTCCATACAAGGATATCATCATTATTAAAGATACCTGCGATCTCGGTTATTCTCTGTATCTCGAAAGCTTTTGCCGCATCGATCTCTTCTTTGGTTATGGTAAGATACTTGTTACCCGAGGCGGCATATTGGTACTTCATAGTTTCCTTTTCGTATTCGGTTGTGCTGTTTTCTTTTAGAACACGAAGAGCCTTGTATGTTTCGGTATTGATATCAAGTCTGCCTGTTCCTTCAATATAAGGTCTTGAATTATTGGTTACACCGTCAAGACCGCCTGCTGCCGAAAAAACACGGGTGAACGTCTCGGGATAAGCGGACGCGACCTCGATTGCTCCCGTTCCGCCGAGGCTGTAGCCCATAATGCTGACGTTACCTGAATCTATACCGTATTCTCTTTGACAAAATCCAACCAATTCCTTGAGCTCGGCTCCGCGCTTTGCCCATCCTCTTGATGCTCCACTTGTCTGAGGCATTACGATATAGGCGGGGATGTTTCCAAACTCTCCGTTGTATATGAATTTCGGCAGATCGTCCGCTGAGCTTACCATGTTATCGAGATTTGCTTCTGCCGTAAGCTCATTTTTGGATTTGACGTGAGCACTGTGCAGGACGACGATCAGGGGCATTCCCTCTGTCGCATCGGCGGGTGTGTAGAGCCAGTAGGGAAGGGTGCTTACCGTATTTCCCTGTGCATCTGTAAACCGGTATTGCTTGCTGAATACGGCAGGGGCTTTTTCCTTGTCGGTTACGGTGAAGGTATAATAGTTATAGCTCTCATCATCGTATTGAACACAGAAGGAATATATTCCCGGGTCAAGAGTGACTGTGATATATCCGTTTAATGCCGATTCGTATTTTATTACCCTGGAATCGGGTGCATATTTAATTTCCTTTGAGGTTGTGTACTCACCCTTGGCGTAACGGATAAGCTTAAGTCCGTCAAGGTCTCCGAAGGTGATCTTTTCATTATCCTGAGATATAGTCGGAGTTTTCTGTACGGCATTATATTCGTAGAATTCGTAATAGCCGTTTTCATACTGAACGGCTACGGTCACAATGCCGCTGTTACGGAGCTGAATGGTGTATTCGCTTTGATCCTTGAGTACCCCCTTGGCCGTGAATGCCTTGTGGGTATCAGACTTCTTCATAGCTGAGATAGTGGTATATTTCCCGCAGGCTGTTCTTATAACCTTAACACCCTCAAGATTGCCGACCGTGAGTTGCAATCCGTTACCGCTGTAGGTGGGAGTGATACAGTAGATATTGAAATTTTTATACCATTCTCTGCCGTTGTAACGGACAAGAACGGTATAATCGCCCGGATCCTTTACCGTATAGGAATAATTCTTGAGCGTACTTAGCTTATTGGAGGTCGCACGGACTATATATCCGTTAGACTTGATTTCGGGATAGCTGTTCCATGTACCCTTGGCGATAAAGAGATCACTTGCGCCGTATACGTTCTTTACGGTAATAGTCACACCGTCGGTGACGATCTCGGGTGTCATAAACGTCATATCGACAGGAGAAAAGATGTATTCGCTTGAATCGGTCTTAACCCAGAAGCTGTATATGCCGCCGTTCGGCATTTCGTAGGAAAATACCCCGTTTGCAGTATTTACGGAAATCACGGAAGAGTTAAGAGTAACACAGTCCGCCGCATTTTTAATTTCGGAGGCGCTTTTGTACGTTCCCAATGCAAAGCGTATGTATTTTATGCTCTCGGCTTCGGTCAGGCATACAGTGTAGTTTTGGACGCTTATTACGGGAGCCGAGGGCATGGAATGAACCGTACACACGGGCGCAAGCGTTGCAAATGCCATTATGAGCGCCGATATCAATGATAACAGTTTAGTGAATCGTTTCATCTGTGACTCCGTCAAGCCATCTTTATCTTTGAAACAAGATCGGCTTCCTGTCTCTCGTAGGATTCCGCAAATCCCTTAAGGATCTTTGCGTAATCGTCGAAGAAATCAAGGATATCGTTATATTGATCCTTGACGGTCAGTATTTTTGCAGAGAAAATCTTTTCACCTGCACCCTGCCAGTCTCCTTGCATGGACAATACAGTATCCTCGATCTTTTTCAGATTATGTGAAAGCTCGTTTTTTAACATTGCGATCTCGTTGCTTTTTTCAAGCATTGCCGCATCGTTAACGTTTATGGTAGTCATGCTTATTCACCGAAGCCGGCCATGGATACCTGAATACTTTGGTCAGCATCATAGAGCTTCTGTGCCGCGGTATTCATCATTTTTGCATACTCCTCCAAGAGATCGGAAAAATTGGAGAAGGTGCCCTTCATTTCGTCATATTTGTCTACAAATGCCTGCTGAGCATCGCCCTTCCATACATCGCTTAAGCTTGAAATAAGCGTACTCATCTTGTTCATTATTTCGTCGTGCTGGCTTCTGAGTGTACGAAGCTCGTTTGCCTTTGAATCTAAAAGCTCGGGTGTTACCTGAATAAGTGCCATGATCTTTCTCCTTGTGTATTAAAATGATTTTTGGAGCTTGGATATTTTTGAGGTTGCCTCAGAGATATCCTTGTTTGCATTTTTAAGATCCAGTCTTATATCCTCGATCTTTTCCTTGCATGCTTTGGCGACCTCTCCCTGCCAGCCGTCCTCGATGGCTCTGAGAGCGGTCTTAAGATTGTTACGTGAGGAGGAAATCTCTTCCTTTACACGCTTTAAATAAGTATTGTAATGAGTAAGACTATCTTCAAAAGTGATTTCGCTCATTTCCGACCTTCCTTACATAAAATTATTTGTGGAATTTTCTTTTTCGGTGATATGAATATAATCGCCGTTCCATACTCCCGCCTCTTCGAGAGTCTCCTTGTCACCTATAAGTCTCTGCTTTCTCGGTACAAAGAGAGCCATCTTTGATGTTTCGATATAAAGATCGGGATTGCATCCGCACAAAACCTCAGCGATATCGAGCTTGAGCTTTTCGATTTTCCTGTCACATCTCAGCTCAAGATCGTAGGAAAAGGATCTTCTTTCATCAGTTAATGTAACTATAATACTTTTCATTTATATAACTTCCTGTTATTAAAATTTAATTTACTTCTAAATTGCGTTTGATCTCGGAAAGCAACTCATCCTTACTTATAGATTCGACTTTCAGAAGCTCGTCCTCACCGGTATAAAGCTTCATATTTCCTTTTGACGTGCTGATTATAAGATCATTTGAAGTTTTGGTGTAGAGACGTCCATTTTTTACACGGATCCTGATGCTCGTAGCCGAGCAGCCACCTGAAAGAACCTCAGTCATAAGCTCCGATGCTTCTGAATGACCGCAATCTTCCAAAAGAAGCTTTCCTGCAGAATCGGTATCAAATGCACGTATGAGCTTTTTTGCTTTTTCCGCATTTTTCAAGGGAAGAGTTATTGATATTTTTTCTCCCTTTTCCTCGGACAGAGTCTTCGGAAGATCGCTTTCTTCAAAGCTGTCCTTCAGGACAATGCTGTAGCTTGAGCTTCCTGTTTTTTCGCATCGGACCATATATCCTTGTCTGTAAAAAACATAGTAGCTTTGTTTTTTTGAATTGTACGGAATGTGTGTAAATAAGGCAACCGATTCCGCCTCGGTCATTGCTTGAATTATCTTCTTCAGTTCGTTTTTTAAATAAAGATCGCCGTCAAAGGTGAAGTAAATAAGTCCCTTTTCCTCAAGACTTTGAAATGCCGAGTCGATACGGCGCTTGGTATCGGTAAGCCAGGTGCCCGAGGGCTTGTTTATACCGAATACGGCATCGCACTTGAGTATGGCGGCAAGGGTGATGATCTCCGAAGAGCTTAACTCTGCAGAATACTCCGTGTTTATCATCTTAGTCCTCTTGCTCCTCCATGATCTTTATTTTTTTGAGCTTGTAATCCTTATGAAGTGTTTCGGTTACACAGGAGATGTTTACGGGCTCGACATCATCGGTTTTGATATCGGTGAGCTTTTCGGTCCTGTCCTCAAGCTCTCTGTCAGAGCTCTGTTCCATAAGAGGATAATTTTCGGAGGTGGATGCGATCTTAACCATTTTTCCGACATTTCCCGCAGCTGTCTTCATTGAATTGAGGGTCGCAATATTTTTTTGCTCGTTTTCTGTATATACACCTGAAATGCCGGCAGTGGAGCTTTTAAGCGATTTAAGACTATCATTGCTTTTGTAGAGCAGGGAATATGCCGAGGTAAGCTCCTCTAATATCGAAGCAGCCTCGGAATGGGATATAAATCCGACATCGTTCATCATTTCGGAACGAAGGGCTCTGAGTACGAGCATTGCTTCCTCTGCGTCCTCGGATGCCTTGGCAACAGCGTCCGCCATCTTCTCCAATTCACCGATATTTGCGCTTAACATAGGTTCTTCTCCTTATTGCATGAGTTTAATCAATCTGCACCTACCCTTTGAGTAAAGGTAAGCATTACCTTCGCCGGGCTCGGTATCTCTTTCGCTGAAGCGAAGAGAATTCTGCAGATAGGAATGGTTGTTGGGCGTTCCTGCAAGGACAACAGCGTTCTGGTTGGATATTATAGAAGCGGTGAAGCTGTCGACCTCGTTATATCTCGACACGTCTGCCATACGTCCTGCGCTGAGAACGATGACTCCAAGATCTCCTGCCATCCTGCATATACGCTCCATAGTGTTTTTGTTAGCGTTGGATACAGAGTCTGTAAACTCCTTCAGATCGTCTATGATGATACATATAAGCTCGTAGGCCTCGATGAATCTTTTCTCGCTGAAGGATGAGTCCGATTCGGCGCGGCTCTTGTTCTGGGCCTTCTTTCTCTCGTTAAGATAACCTACTACCTCGTTTAACATATCGCTGACGTTTGTATCCTCTGTGACGGGGGTATATTTATATGCGATCCCCTTGAGAGGTGTAAGAGATGCAGATATGCTGTCAAAGATAAATATTTTGGTATCGTTGAAGCGGTGGCTTATATTGTCTGCAAGCTTACAAAGCATCTCACTCTTGCCGCAACGCATAGATCCGCCTACCAGCATAGAATAGTTGTCAGAGAGGTCTATATATGCCTTTGATACGTCTTCGTAATCGATTCCCACGGGGATGTTTGTTCTCTTATTGTAGCATGAGAGCATATCCTCACAGGTAACGGTATCGGGCATAACGGGAATGGGCTTGGGACGTTCTCCCTGCCATGCCATATTCATCTGTTCTGCAATACTGCGCAGAGCAACTGTCATTTCACGCTCAGTCTTACCCTTGGAGAAGAGTGCAGCCTGAAATTCGACCGGAGGATTGCCCTTATAGAACGCTCTTCCTGCAACCTTAGGCAGAGTTACTCCGTCGAGTCTGCCGACTATAGAGGAGTAGTCGCTCTTGTCGACCAACTCAAAGGCTACTGCTCCTCGGACGCTCTGCAGTATCTTGTAGCGTACACCTGCGGTACTGCCCGCAGTGTAGAGAAGATAGATACCGTAGGTCGCACCGTCTCTTGCTATCGTTACAAAGAGATTTTCAAGCTCGGGATAGAGATCAAAGAGGGGGGTGATGTTGTCTATGGCTATAACTATTGCAGGGATGTCGCGGGCTACGGCTTCACGGTATGCCCAGAGAGAGCCTACCGCGTTTTTAAGGAAAAGCTTCTTTCTGCGATCAAATTCCTGCATTATGAGCTTTTCGAATTTAGAGAATTTCTCTTCCTCTCGGTCAAGGGCTATACCACCGACATGGGGCATGTCGGCAAATACACCGGTGCTCCAGCCGCCGAAATCGAGGACGTATATATTTACGTCCTCGGGTGAGTAGTACTTACCCATAGAGAGGAGAACTGTTTTTAAGAGAGTGGTTTTGCCTGTGCCTGATGCACCGTATATTCCGAAGTGACCCTCGGCACCGAAGTCCATATACTGAACTCCTCTGCTTTGGCTCTGAGGCTCATCGTAGAGACCGATGGGCACACAGAGACCGTCGGGAGTCTCACCCCAAGTATTGCCGTCAAATCCTCCCGGCACACCGAGGGAGTCAAGGGTGATGCTGTCGGGAAGCTCGGGAAGCCAAGGCCCTTGGAGCTTTTCTATACCGTTCTTTTCGGAAATATGAGCGATGTATCGTACTATTGCGGTTATTTCATTGAGCTCTGAGAAGTATCGGGTCTTTTCGTCGGAAACAGCCTTGACCCTTCTTCCGTTTATATCTACGAGACGTACCTGATTTTCCTTTTCGTCTTCACTGCTATGCGCACCCTTATAGGGAGCACCGCTCCAGAAGGATTGGAAGAGGTCAAAATATTCATCCTCGCCTACACGGACAAATGCACGGCCTGCCTGGGTGATACGCGCCGCATCGGGACGTTTGATCATCTCGCGGCTGTCATTTACGTCCTGAACCTTAAGACAAAGGCGGAAACGGGAGTTACTCTGTATCTGCTCGTCAACTATACCGCCGGGCTTCTGTGTGGCCAGTACAAGGTGTATACCAAGCGCACGTCCGACTCGGGCTATACTTACAAGCTGGGAGATGAATTCGGGCTCCTCTTTTTTGAGCTCGGCAAACTCGTCCGACACAATGATAAGGTGGGGCAGGGGATCGTTTGCCTTACCCGACTTATAGAGCATCTGGTATGCATCTATACCTGTGACACCGTGATCCGCGAGTATTGCAGATCTCCTCTTGACCTCTGCGCGAAGAGAGATAAGAGAACGGTTTATGTTGGAATTTATATTAGTTATCTTGCCGACTACGTGGGGAAGGGGTTCAAGAAGGCTTGCGGTAACGCCACCCTTATAGTCGATTATTACGAAGGATACGTCGTGGGGATGATAATTTACCGCCATGGAGAGCATCCAGGTCTGGAGAAGCTCGCTTTTACCGGAACCTGTAGTGCCGGCTACGAGACCGTGAGGACCGTGAGCCTTCTCATGGATATCAAAGGAGAAGGTCTTGTCTCCTGCCATTACACCGATGGGTGCGGCGAGACTCTTGTAGGTCTTTGAGTTTTCCCAACGTTCAAGGATGTTAAGCTCCTCGGGGGTCTGTACATTGAATCCGCTAAGGAAGGTGACACTGTTGGGAAGAACGCTGGATTTACCGACTCCCTCAGGCTCTACCGCAGACATTCTTCTCGCATAAGCATCGAAAACGACGGAGTTGAACTCGGGGTCGGGAGAAAAATAGAATTTCTTGTTTGCCTCATATCTGTCAAATACCGAGGGATCGTTGTCCATATCAACGATGGTCTGACAATCGGGAGGAAGCATATACATGTCATCAAAGAGGAAGAGAGAGGTTATGCCAACATCCTCGTTAGAGAAGAGCTCGTTCATTATTTGCTCATGCTCCACCATATCCTTTGAACCGAAAATAAGAATATAGTGAGGCTTGGGGGATATACCGTTTCTTGACGAGGCTGCTTCCTCTCTGCGCTTCTTTATTATGTCTGTGAACATATCACAGAGGTGATGTGCGTTTTCACGGTCGAAGGCGAGGGTCCTGAACTGACGGTCATTATCCCACATGTGTGGAAGCCATTTCAGAGGTTCCCATACAGAAAACTCCTTTTGATCAAATATACCTACGAGCTTTACGTCCTCGTAGAAGTGGGAGCAGGTGAGGGAAACGATAAGGTTTTTAACGGTATCTATAGTTTTCTGTCTGTTTCCGATGAAGCCGATGGTATTTCTTGTTTTTAAGGACAGCCTTGCGGGAAGGTTGTCAACTATGCGGTTCTCTTCAATTATCTGTGCGGTCAGACGGGCATTCTCATCGTCTGCACGGAAGTTCATCGCATCCTCTCTGCTTTTGATGCTTACGCAGAGATCCTCGTATCCCATACCTATACGTACATCAAGAAAATCCTTGTCGGAGGGCATTCTTTCCCACAAATTTCTGCGAAGGCTGAAAAGTATCTTCATGCATTCGGAGGGATCGGGGTTTTCACGGGTAAGTATTTCACGCTGCTGCTGTGCGACTGACTCTATACGGGCACGCTGATCGTTGATATATGCTCCGTACTTTTCGTAAAGCGCCGATTCCTGCTGTTCGTGTGCTGCCATTCTCTTCTTGGCGTTTGCGTCTGTGGTTACTGCGCGGGCAAGGGTGGGAACAAGCTTGGCGGTTCTTGCTGCCATAAGGGCGGGGGAGGCAGCAGAGGTTACGATGGTGGTGGCAACCTTTGCCGTAGGAGAAGCGATAGAAGCAAAGAAGCCCTTTGCCTTTTCAGGTCTCAGACCCTTCTGGGGTGCGGGAGCGAGAACTATATCCTCAGAGGGAAGGCTGTCTCTGGTACGGGGGGAACGTCTGTATTTAAGCACAGAAGCATCGTTATCAGCGTGTGAACGGGTATCCTCAGTAACTATCTCCTTGACGGTGAGCCATTTTCCGACGTTGGAGAAATAAAGTACACCGTTGACAAGGCGGATCTGAAGAGTTAATATAGAGAGGACGTCGCCCGAAACCAATTTGGCAATATTACATCTGCGTCCGTTAAGGAACAGACCGTTTGTGCTTCCGTTATCCTCAACACGGATGTTAGCACCCTCCTTTTTGAGGGTGAAGTGAGATCCCGAAACGAAGGGAAGCTTGAATATAACGTCGTTGGCGGGAGCTCTTCCGAACTTGAGCATACAGCTGTAGGGGAGAGTGAGGGTGGTTTCCGACTCCGAGGTTATTGAACTGAAATAGAGTATGGTAGAGCTGTTCATGTCAAGGACTATAAGGTCGTCGAGAGGCGCGGAGGCGGTCTCGTAGCCATATGCCTTTTTCGCATTGACATAGATATCCCCATTTCTGTTTTTTATGGTGATCTGTGAGTTGGCAAAGCCGACGACGTTTATACCGTCCTTCTTGCCTGAGCCGATGCTTATATCCTTACCGGGCTCAAGGACGAAATAATAAGATTGATTATCATGTAACAATACTGCTGATATTAACATAATTCCCTCTGAAATATTTTAAAATTGTATATTTATCCATAATATTGCATTATTATATAATTATATCAAATTAATTATAATATGTAAAGAGTAAAAAAGAAAATTTTATTTTTGCTGTTTTTGTAACCTTTTGGATTTATTTGTGTTTATATGGTTGAGGACAGAAAGGAGCGCAGCATGGACGACAGTAAGATAATAGGGCTTTATTTTGACCGTAACGAGGACGCTGTAGTATATACAAGGGATAAATACGGAAGCAGGCTTTTTTCGGTCAGCCGCGGGATCGTCGGATGTGATGAGACTGCAAAAGAGTGCGAAAATGATACCTATATGCAGGCATGGAGCAGTATCCCTCCTAAAGCTCCCTACGAATATTTTTATGCATATCTTGTCCGTATTGTACGTAATATCTCTCTTAACAGAGTTCGGGAAAAAAACAGCTTGAAAAGAAATGCGTTAATATATGAACTGAGCGCGGAGATGGAGGAATGTATTTCTTCGGGGCTCGGTACGGAAGAGATGCTTGCGGACAAGGAGCTTGGTGAAGCCATCAACAGCTTTCTTGCTTCTCTCGATGAGAAAAAGAGAAAAATATTTGTCAGAAGATATTTTTTCTGCGATTCTGTGGCGGATATCTCCGTAAGGTACGGGGTAACTCAGTCAAAGGTAAAAACTCTGCTTTTCCGTTGCCGCCAAGAACTGAAAAAACAACTTGAAGGGAAGGGATTTTCTATATGAAGGGTAGAGAACTTCTTGATAAAATGGAGCTTATCGCTCCCGAATTTATAAACGAAGCGGAAGAAAAAAAGCCTCGTAAGGTAAGAAATGCGGTATTGATAGCCGCGTGTATAGCTCTTGCTTTATCGATTGCCGTAATTCCGTTGGCTGTAAAGGACAGAACACCCGAGAAGAATGAAGATAATATAACCGACGGAATTGAAAAAGCCGCTTCGGATACTGATAAATCAACCGAGGAAGCTCCTAAAGAGTCGGATTCGTACCCTATACCTCCCGAGCCCGTGCCCGATCTTATGTATTCGACGATAAAGCTTTTGCCGGATGACGACTTTGTTCCCTCGGAGGAGGTTGCAGACAATGGTGTGATGGGTGATATAGCACCTTTCTATGAGAGCTTTACCGAGGACTGTGATTTCATCGAGGGCAGGGTGGTTGACGTATATGAAAAGAGGTATGAATATACAGTCGCCTCCCATAAATTCAAGGAGGGAGACAGAGCATATTGCTATACCTACAGCGTTATATACGAATTTGAGATAAGCCGCGTATGGCGGGGAGAGTATAGTGTCGGAGATACTGTACTCATCGAGGATATGCAGCTTTTCTGCGGCTCTCAGTTTTACATGCAGAAGGGACACAGCTATCTTGTACCTATATATAATGCAGGTGAGGATATATCGATAATATCTCTGAATGCCCATACCGCAGAGGGAGACATCAAGCGCAGGACCCCTTATTCCACCCAATACCCTTATCATCCTCAGATAGAGATAACACTTGACGGTTATTATTTCTTTCCTGACGAATGGACTACCCTTGCCGAAGAGGGACCCGAGCTTTTCCGTGTGAAGGATGTTGATTTTAAATACGGTACTACTTATTACGATGATAAAATGGTGCTGCTTGACCCTGCGAGCTTTGAAATAAGAATGCAAAAAATGCTGTCGCAATGACGTTATTCTTCAAAATCAAAAACAGAGAATGAAACGTATAGATTACATACGATCATTCTCTGTTATTTTTATTTAATTAAAGCTTATTCGTTCATCATGGCGCGTTTAATAACGTTTTCCTGAAGACCTCTGTCTATTTCAATGAATTTTGCAGAGAAACCGCCTACTCGGACGATAAGGTCCTTATGGTTTTCGGGATGCTCGAGAGCATCTAAGAGTTCTGCGGGATCAACAACGGTGGAGGTTAACTGCTGACCGCCCATTGTGAAATAAGCCTTTGCAAGAGCGATGAAGTTTGCATAGCCCTCCTCGGTATCAAAGAAGTTCTTATCAAACTTTACATTAAGTATGAAGCCGCTGCCCGCATTCCAATGATCGAATTTAAGCACGGAATTGAGAATTGCGGTGGGACCGTTGGACGCACAGCCGGGAACGGGGCCTGTGCTGTCTGCGATAATGGGGTCCTTTGCCTTTCTTCCGTTAGGCATTGCGGCAAGCTGTCTTCCGTAGTTTGCGGCACGGGAGAAGGGACTGCAGCCTCCTGTGTATACACCGCCTCGATAGGTGTTTATTCTCTTGAGAACGGTGAAGAAGCGGTTAAGCATCTTTGAGGTTATGCTATCTACCTCTTCGCAATCGTTACCGAACTTTTCGCAGTTTGCAAATTCTGTTCGGAGCTTTTCATAGCCCTCAAAGTTTGCTTCAAGAGCGGTGATAAGCTCATCCATGGTATATTTCTTTTCGTCAAATACAAGCTTCTTTACCGCATAGAGGCTGTCACCCGCATCGGCGATACCTTCAGCGAGTATCTGTCCGTGGCCGTAAAGAGGTCCGCCGTTACGGTAATCCTTACCCTTTTCGATACAGCCTTCAATGAGAAGGGAACGTAAGGGATTAGGCTTATATTTAGCTCTGTGTGCTTGTGCGGAATTTGCCCAGTTGCAGGCAAGGAAGGTTACGTATTCAAGCTGCTTATAGAAGGCGCGTTCAAGATCCTCATAGCTCTCGAATTTACGAGCATCGCCTGTGGCAAGAGTTTCAACATTTCCGTTAAGCGCATTTTTGCCGTTGTGAAGAGTATATTCAAGACATTTTGCAAAGAATACCTCGCCATCCTCAAGACCCATGTGGCTCTTACCGAAGATATCTATCTGGTTACAACCGTTCATGCAGTATTCGTGGCTGTGAACGGAGGGGATGCCTATAGCTTCAAGAGCGGGACATACGATCTCGTCATTATAGAGTGCGGGCATACCGATACCCGATGCGGTGGTCTTAGCTATCTGTTTCCAAAGCTCTTCGGAGGTATTTCTGTGAATACGGAGAGTAATGTTGGGAGTTTCGTATTTCTTTACTGCCGCTAATTTAAGAATATCAAAGGTAAGCTCGTTTGCGGTATCGTTCCAGTTTTCATCCGAGCCTGCAAGGCAGAGATTCCATGTGCGGGTATCGTGGAAGGTTTCCCAAAGACGCTCGAGCATCTCTGCTCTTTCTTCCTTATCCTGATCTACCGCATAGCAACGGTACATATACTGGTCAAAGCGTCCGGGTGAATCCACTCCGTCAAAGGAGAAGATGAACCAGAATGCAAGAACTGCGGAGTTAAAGTCATATGCAGGCTCACGAGGGATGACCTCAAAAGCCTCTGCGGTTCTTTCATATCTCTTTTTTGTTTTGGGATCGTCACACTCAGAAGCAAGCTTTATTGCCAATTCGCGGAATCTGTCACCGAAATTATCTATTGCATCAAGAGTTTTTTCAAGAGCTCGGTAGAACCAATCGGTATCGTACGTATTTTTTGTCTTTGCTTCTGCAACGAGCTTACGTATACCGTTTGTACCGAGATTTATAAGTCTGCCGAAATCGGGATTGGAGTGTCCTTCCCATGTTCCGCCCCACATAGCACCCGAATCGCGCATCTGTCCCTGCCACGGAGTATAGTTGTGACGGTAACATCCGTCGTGGAAAAAGCGGAACTCTCTCCAAACCTCGTCGAGATAATCGGCATGCTCGGGATTTTCTTCTTTTCTCTTTTCATGTCTGTCGGCACTGAAGTTATATTCCAAGGAGCATTCATAGCTGAAGCCTGCTCCGCCGCTTACATGACACCATACATGAGGAAGCAGATGTCTGTTAAAGGCGATCTCAATGTTCTTGGAGCCTTCGAGAAGTGCATCTGCGATGCGCTCCGCAAGCTCGCCATCCTTGTTTTTTAAAAATCCAAATGCTAACGGATCCAGTTTAAGTCTTTCGTCCATAATTGCCTCCTGGGTACTAAAATAAACATATATAATTATTATAGCACAATCTATCCGTTTTGTAAATGAAATATTTGATAATTTTTGATATAAATAATACAACGAGTACACTTTGACCTTTTATCAGAGCGAAAATCAGACTGCATTTTGTTCATGGCAAAAGTGGCGGAAAATAATGGATTTTGGGAGCAATTTACCATATTGTACTTATGAAACAAAACGAAGATGATTTTTTGCGATTTTTTGTAGATTTTTTAACTTTAAATGTAGTACATGTTATTGATTCATTCACAATTGTGTGTTACAATTAAATAGTTAGTTATTTATTTAACGAATGAATGCAGATGATATTCAACAAAATAAACGAAATGAGGACTTTTAAATGAACAAGATTACTATTATCGGCTCCGGCAGCGTTGGATCTACCATCGCTTATACCATGATAGTACAGGGTATAGCATCCGAGGTTGTGATGATCGATATCAATGGCGAGAAGGCTGAGGGCGAGGCTCTTGACATCAGACAGGGTATACCCTTCTGCTCTCCTGCATCCGTATATGCAGGCTCTTATGCTGACGCTAAGGGCTCTGATATCGTAGTTATTACATCCGGTATCCCGAGAAAGGCAGGACAGTCACGTCTTGACCTTGCACAGATAAACGTAGATATGATCAAGAACGTATCCAGAGAGATCACCAAGCATGCACCCGATGCAATATACGTATTGGTAAGTAATCCCGTTGATATTCTTACTTATGCCTTCCATAAGTACTCCAGCATTCCCGAGGAGAGAATCATCGGCTCCGGTACCATTCTTGATACCGCGCGTCTTCGTGCAAGAATTGCAGAATACTACAATATCAGCCAAAAGAACGTTCATGCTTACGTTCTCGGCGAGCATGGTGATTCCTGCTTTATCCCCTGGTCTCTTGCAAACGTTTCCAATGTTCCCGCAAAGGATTTCGGTAATTCTGTAAAGGAGCTTGGCAGTCGCAGTATCTATCCCGCCTTTAAGGAAGCTGATATCGAGGAATATGTTCGCAAGTCCGGCGCAAGCGTTATTCAGCGTAAGGGTGCTACCTTCTACGCAGTTTCTATTTCCGTTTGCCACGTATGTAAGTGTATCTTAAGCGGTATTGATACCACCATGACCGTTTCCACCATGATGCACGGTGAATACGGAATCGACGACGTATGTCTGAGCCTTCTCAACGTTGTAGGTAATAAGGGTGTTCAAAGTAAAGTTATCCTTCCCATGACCGATGATGAGATCGCTGCATTACATAACAGCGCTAACTGCTTGAAGAATATTATCAGCAACGTTAATTTCTAAATTATTAGTAAAAAACTGAAAGGAACATATAGATTATGGATTACCGTATTGAACATGACTCCATGGGTGAGGTTAAGGTTCCTGCAGATAAGCTTTGGGCTGCACAGACCCAGAGAAGCTCTCAGAACTTCCCAATCGGTGTTGGTATCGAAACAATGCCTCGCGAAATCGTACATGCCTTTGGTATTCTCAAGAAGGCTGCCGCTATGGCAAACAACATTCTCAAGCCCGAGAAGATGACTGATGAGAAGCTTGCTGCTATCACACAGGCTTGCGATGAGGTTTCCTCCGGTGCGCTTATGGATAATTTCCCTCTCGTTGTATGGCAGACAGGAAGCGGTACACAGTCCAACATGAACTCTAACGAGGTTATTGCTAATCGCGGCAATCAGATTCTTGGCAAGAAGCTCCTTCATCCCAACGATGATGTTAATATGAGTCAGTCCTCCAACGACACATTCCCTACAGCAATGCACATCGCAGCTGTTATCGTTCTTGAGGATAAGCTCGTTCCCGCTGCAGAAATGCTCATCGAGACCTTCAAGCGTCTTGAGGCGGAGAACGAAGGTATCGTTAAGAGCGGCAGAACACATCTTCAGGATGCAACTCCCATTACCTTCAGCCAGGAGATCAGTGGCTGGAGAAGTTCTCTTGAAAGGGACGTTGAGCTTATCAAGCTCGCAATAAAGCCCCTTTATGAGCTTGCACTCGGCGGTACTGCAGTAGGTACAGGTCTTAACACACCCAAGGGCTTTGACACAACCGTTGCGGCTAAGGTTGCAGAGATCACAGGTAAGCCCTTCGTTACAGCAGGCAATAAGTTCCATGCTCTTACTTCTAAGGATGAGCTGGTATTCGCTCACGGTGCTATCAAAGCACTTGCGGCAGATATGATGAAGATAGCAAACGATGTTCGATGGCTTGCATCCGGTCCTCGTGACGGTCTCGGTGAGATCTTCATTCCTGAGAACGAACCCGGTTCATCTATCATGCCCGGTAAGGTTAACCCCACTCAGTGTGAGGCTGTAACAATGGTTGCAGTTCAGGTTATGGGTAACGATGTTGCGGTTTCAATGGCAGCATCACAGGGCAATTTTGAGCTTAACGTGTTCATGCCCGTTTGCATTTACAACTTCCTTCAGTCCGCAAGACTTCTCTCGGAGGCTATTGTTTCCTTCAATAACAACTGTGCAGTTGGTATTAAGGCTAACAAGGAAAAGATGCACCACAACCTTCACAATTCCCTTATGCTTGTTACTGCTCTCAATCCCTACATCGGTTACGAAAATGCAGCTAAGACAGCTAAGAAGGCATATAAGGATAACATCTCCCTTAAGGAAGCTTGCGTTGAGCTAGGCTTCTTGACCGCAGAAAGATTTGACGAAGTATTCCATCCCGAAGAGATGGTTTGATCGTATAAACTGCAGAAATCATTTTTGCTTAGCCCTCAACCGAGGGCAAAGCACTTTCCTATATAGTATAAAACGGAGGTAATTCAATGAAAATGAGTTATTTTCCCGGCTGTACCCTGAAGAATAAGGCAAAGGATCTTGACGAGTACGCTCGCAAGTGTGCCGCTCTTCTCGGTGTAGATCTGGAAGAAATCGAAAATTGGCAGTGCTGCGGCGGTGTTTATACCACCTCCAAGGACGAGATTGCCACAAAGCTTTCCTCTGTTCGTGCATTGAAGGATGCAGGAAGCAAGGAACAGCCTCTTGTAAGTGTTTGCTCCGCTTGTCACAATGTAATCAAGCAGACAAACCATGCAATGCAGACAGATAAGGAGTTTGCAGATAAGGTAAACAGATACATGGCAGATGAGGAGCCCTACAACGGCGAGACCGAGGTTCTTCACTACCTTGAAATGTTAAGAGATAAGATCGGATTTGATGCTGTTAAGGAGAAGGTTGTTAATTCTCTTAAAGGTAAGAAGATCGCCGCATATTACGGATGTCTTCTCCTTCGTCCCAATTCGGTTATGCGAATGGATGATCCCGAAAACCCCACTATCATGGAAGAGCTTATTTCCGCTATGGGTGCTACCCCCGTTGTTTACGGCATGCGTAATGAGTGCTGTGGCGGCTACATCGCTCTCGAGAGTCCCGAGCTTGCTAAGAAAAAGAGCAACGCTGTTGTAGCTAACGCAAAGGCACAGGGCGCTGATATGATTATCACCGCATGTCCTCTTTGCCGTTACAATCTTGAAAAGAACGGTGCGGATATCCCTGTAGTTTATTTCACAGAGCTTCTTGCAGAAGCGCTTGGTATTAAGGAGGCAGGAAATGAATAAGAATGATCTCCTTCGCGAAGAAATAATCCGCCGCAGCGGCGTAAACCCCAAGAAGTGCATGAAGTGCGGTAAGTGCTCCGGTACATGCCCTGCATACGATGAAATGGAATTTCATCCTCACCAGTTTGCAAGCATGATCGATTCGGGCGACATTGCGCCCCTTATCGATTCAGAATCGGTATATAAGTGCCTTTCCTGCTTTGCTTGTGTGGAGAGATGCCCCAGAGGCGTTGAGCCCGCAAAGCTTATCGAAGCGGTAAGACTTTCGGTTATCCGTGAGAAGGGTAAGAATCATATGACACCTAACGACATTCCCGAAAAGGTTGACGATGAAACTCCTCAGCAGCTTCTCGTCAGCGCATTCAGAAAATACACAAAGTAAGGAGGAATAAGCAATGCAGAGAATTGGCGTATTTGTTTGCTGGTGCGGCAGTAACATTGCAGGTACTGTTGACGTTAAGGCTGTTGCCGAAGCAATTAAGAGCGAACCCGGTGTAGTTTATTCCACCGATTATCAGTATATGTGCTCTCAGGCAGGTCAGAATATGATCATTGAGTCTGTTAAGGAGCACAATCTTACAGGACTTGTTATCTGTTCCTGCTCGCCCCGTATGCACGAGGCAACCTTCCGCAAGACTGCAGCAGCTGCAGGTCTTAACCCCTACATGGTAGAGATCGCAAATATCCGTGAGCAGTGCTCTTGGGTACATAAGGAAATGCCTGTAGGTACAGAGAAGGCGATCATCCTCGCTAAGGCGGCTGTTGCTAAGGTAAATCTTAACACACCCCTTACCCCCGGTGAATCCCCCGTTACCAAGAGAGCTCTTGTTATCGGCGGCGGTATCGCAGGTATTCAGACTGCACTTGATATCGCTGATGCAGGTTTCCCTGTAGACATTGTTGAGACCAAGCCTACCATTGGCGGTAAGATGGCTCAGCTTGACAAGACATTCCCCACCCTCGACTGTGCGGCTTGTATCCTCACTCCCAAGATGGTTGACGTTGCTCAGCATGAGAAGATCAGAATCTTCTCCTACAGTGAGGTAACCGAGGTTAAGGGTTTCGTAGGTAACTTTGACGTTACCATTAAGAGAAAGGCAAGATTCGTTGACGAGACCAAGTGTACAGGCTGTGGTGACTGTGTTGACAAGTGCCCCATGAAGAAGAACCCCAACGAGTTCAATATGGGCATGGATAACCGCTCTGCTATCTACATTCCCTTTGCACAGGCAGTACCGAAGGTTGCTACCATTGATGCAGGCGCTTGTACAATGCTCAAGAAGGGTAAGTGCGGACTCTGCTCCAAGGTTTGCGGCGCAGGTGCTATCGACTATACTCAGAAGGACGAGTTCGTTTCCGAGAAGTACGGTGCTATCATAGTTGCAACAGGCTTCAACGTAATCAACCTTGATAAGTTTGATGAATATGCTTACAACCAGTCCAAGGACGTTATCACATCCCTTGAGTTCGAGAGACTTACAAATGCTGCAGGTCCTACAGCCGGAAAACTCCTTCGTCCCTCTGACGGTAAGCATCCCCATAAGATAGTATTTGTACAGTGTGTAGGCTCCAGATGTGAAAACTGTGCAGAGAAGGGTAAGGAATACTGTTCCAAGATCTGCTGTATGTACACAGCTAAGCATGCAATGCTTACAAGAGATAAGTACCCTGATACCGATGTTACCGTATTTACCATCGACGTACGTACTCCCGGTAAGAACTTCGATGAGTTCTACCGCCGTGCAGTTGAGGAATTCGGTGTTAAGTATGTGAAGGGTATGGTTGGTAAGATCGTTCCCGAGGGTGATGTTCTCAAGGTTCAGGCTTCCGATCTTATAAATAATAAGCAGCTCCATATTGATGCCGATCTCGTAGTATTGGCAGCGGCTATCGAGCCTGATAAGTCTGCAAGACCTCTTGCAACAATGCTCACCGCAAGTATGGATACAAATGACTTCTTCACAGAAGCACATCCTAAGCTTCGTCCTGTAGAGAGCCCCACAGCAGGTGTATTCCTTTCCGGTGCTTGTCAGGGTCCCAAGGATATTCCCGAGACAGTATCCCAGGCAGGTGCGGCAGCTTCTAAGGTTATAGGACTTCTCTGCAAGGATAAGCTCGTAGGTAACCCCTGTATCGCAAGCTCCAATGAGCTTATGTGTAACGGCTGTTCTTCCTGTGAAAGAGTATGTCCCTACGGTGCTATCACCTATTCCGATAAGGAATTCCGTATGCCCGACAGAACAACAAAGATTCGCCGCGTAGCCTCTGTAAATCCTGCAGTATGTCAGGGTTGCGGTGCTTGTACCGTAGCTTGTCCCAGTGGTGCAATGGATCTTCGCGGCTTTGCAAACGATCAGATCATGGCGGAGGTAGATGCAATATGCAAGTAAAAGAATATAAGCCCCTTATTGTGGCATTCTGTTGTAACTGGTGTTCCTATGCAGGCGCTGACCTTGCAGGTAACAACCGTCTTAACTATCCTGCGGATGTTAAGATCATCCGCGTACCCTGCTCCTGCCGTGTAAACCCCATGTTTATACTCCGTGCCTTCCAGAGAGGCGCGGACGGAGTGATCCTCTGTGGCTGTCATCCCGGTGACTGCCACTACACCTCCGGTAACTATTACACCCGCCGCCGTATGGCGATGCTCTTCTCGATGCTTGATTATCTCGGCATTGAAAGAGAGCGTACCCGTGTTGAATGGGTATCTGCGGCAGAAGGTGCAAAGTTTGCCGCTACAATGAATGATTTCGTTGAGAAGGTAACAGCTCTCGGCGAAAATAAGAGATTGGAGGACTTAAGATGCAAAAGATAACCCGTGACGCTCTCCTCGACAGAGCGATAAGCCTCCTTTCCGACGGTACCGTAAATTCTGTTCTCGGCTGGCAGAAGGGTGAGTTTGACTATGACGTTACTCCCCACATCTTCAAGACCGAGGAAGAGTTGAAGGAAGGCTTTGTATGGAATGATTTCTGTTATTCCAATTTCTCCAAGTACCTCGTTGCAAAAACCGACCGTATCGAGGGCAAGCTGCTTGTATTCTTAAAGCCCTGCGATACATACAGCTTCAATCAGCTTCTCACCGAGCACCGTTTCGACCGCGAAAAGGTTTATGCTGTCGGTGTATCCTGCGAAGGAATGGTTGACGTAAATAAGCTTAAGGCTAAGGTTGACGGCATTTCCTGCGTTGAGTGTGTTGAAGGTGGTCTTAAGGTTACCACAATTTACGACGACGAAGCAGTATTCGTAGATGCAAAGGATGTTCTTCTCGAAAGATGTCTTAACTGTAAGAGCAAGAAGCACGTTGCTTATGACGAGCTTATCGGTGAGGAAGGCGATGTTATCGATTCCGCACGTTTCGATGAGGTTGCAGCACTTGAAGCTATGACTCCCGACCAGCGATTTGCTTTCTGGCAGAAGGAGCTTTCCAAGTGTATTCGTTGTAATGCTTGTCGTGATGCTTGTCCCGCTTGTACCTGTGAGACCTGCGTATTCAACAATCCCAATTCCGGTGTTGAAAATAAAGCTCCCGTAAACTCCTTTGAGGAGCAGATGTTCCATATCATCAGAGCATACCACGTAGCGGGCAGATGTACCGACTGCGGCGAATGCTCCAGAGTATGTCCTCAGAATATTCCTCTCCACCTTCTCAACCGTAAGTTCATCAAGGAAATGAACGAATGCTACGGTGAGTATCAGGCAGGCGAAGAGGTTGGCATGAGAGCTCCCCTTGTTAACTATACAACCGAGGACCTCGAGCCCGGTGAAGTTTTTGATAGGAGGGGTGAAGATGCTTAAGTGTTCTCTTGATAAAATGAATCTCGTCTTTGCCGAGATCGCAAAGGCAAATACCTTATATCTTCCCACAGATCAGAATGACGGCAGTGCCAAGTTCACAAAGTGGGAGGAGGGAAGTGTGTGGAGCAATGCTCTCAACACAGTAAGAAGCCCCAAGGACTTCTTCTTTCCCCAGACCGAAGACCTTATGGAATTTAAGGTTGAAGGTAGAAATATCGAACTTACCGATATAAGAAAAGAATCCGAGGATTTCGTCATATTCGGTGTAAGAGCTTGTGACGTTAAGAGCTTTGAGATCCTTGACCGCGTGTTCCTGGTTGATCCTGTAGACAGCTTCTACGCTTCCAGACGCGAGCACGGTGTGATCGTAGCTCTTGCTTGTACAAAGCCCTCCGAGACCTGCTTCTGTACTACTTTCGATATCGACTGCACAAATCCCGCAGGTGATATTTCCGTATGGAAGACAGAAACCGAGCTCTTCTGGCAGGCGAACACCGAGAAGGGTGAAAAGCTCCTTGCTTCTATCTCCGCACTTACTGAGGATGGTGACGTTGCTGAAGTAGATGCACAGAAGGAAAAGACTGCTTCTATCATGAAGAAGCTTCCCTTGGCTGACCTTACAACCGACGGTTTTGGCGCAGGCAAGACCATGGAGCTCTTCAACGATCCCGCATGGGATGAAATGAGCCAGACCTGTCTTGGTTGCGGTACATGTACCTTCGTATGTCCTACCTGTCAGTGCTATGACATCAAGGATTTTGATACCGGTAACGGTATCATCAGATACAGATGCTGGGATTCCTGCATGTATTCCGAATTTACAAAGATGGCTCACGGTAACAACCGTCTTACTCAGAAGGAACGTTTCCGTCAGCGCTTTATGCACAAGCTTGTATATTATCCTGAAAATAACAACGGTCTTTACAGCTGTGTAGGATGCGGCAGATGCCTTGCAAAGTGTCCCATTTCAATGAATATTGCAAAAGTAATGAAGAAGATCGGAGGGGAAAAGAAATGAACAGAGAAGAGACCTTGATCCCTAAGATCGGTGTCATCACAGACGTTCGTATTGATACACCCGATATAAAGACATTCCGCGTAGTAACTCCCGACGGCAAAAAGGCATTTGACCACCGCCCCGGACAGTGTGCTATGCTCTCCATCCCCGGTGTTGGTGAGGCTATGTTCTCTATAACAAGCTCTCCCACAAACGAGGAGTTTATGGAATTTTCCATTAAGAAGTGCGGTTGCGTTACCGAATGGCTCCATGCTGCAGAGGTTGGTCAGCAGATCACCATCCGCGGTCCCTACGGTAATCCCTTCCCTGTAGACGATGTGTTTGCAGGTAAGAACATGCTCTTTATCGCAGGCGGTGTTGGTCTTGCACCTCTTCGCTCTGTAATTAACTATTGCCGTCACTACCGTGACCGTTACGGCAAGATAGATATAGTTTACGGTTCCAGAAGTAAGGAAGACCTCCTTGACTACAAGGAGATCATCGAGGAATGGACAAAGGACACAAATGTTGACGTTCATTTGACCATTGACCGTGAACAGCCCGAATGGGACGGACACGTTGGTTTCGTGCCCAACTACGTAAAGGAGCTTGGCTTTGATACAGACAGAATCGCGGTTCTCTGCGGTCCTCCCATCATGATCAAGTTTACCCTTGAAGGTCTTCGCAGCCTTGGATTTGAGACCACACAGGTTTATACCACTCTCGAGCTTCGTATGAAGTGCGGTGTTGGTAAGTGCGGAAGATGTAACGTTGGTTCCAAGTACGTATGTAAGGATGGACCCGTATTCCGCTTTGACGAAATAGACGAATTGCCTGACGAATATTAATTGAAGAGAAAGATTGGTGAATAAAATGGAAAAGATGGTTAATATTTTTCTTTTCGGTAAGAAATATGAAGTACCCTCTAATCTGACCATTATGTCAGCTATGGAGTATGCAGGTTACCAGCTCGTTCGAGGCTGTGGATGTCGTAACGGCTTCTGCGGTGCCTGCGCTACCATATACCGTATCAAGGGTGAGACTGAGCTTAAGGCTTGCCTCGCTTGCCAGACAACTGTTGAAGATAATATGTACATTGCTACACTTCCTTTCTTCCCCCTTGTTAAGCAGCCCTACGATATCGAAAAGATAAGCACAACAGAAACAGTTATGATGCAGCTTTACCCCGAGATCTATGCTTGTGTAGGCTGTAACGCTTGTACCAAGGCTTGTACACAGAGCCTTAACGTAATGCAGTATATCGCATATGCTCAGCGCGGCGATTTCGAGGCTTGTGCAGAGGAGTCCTTCGACTGTGTAATGTGCGGTGTATGTTCTTCACGTTGTCCTGCAGGTATCTCTCATCCCCAGGTTGCAATGCTTGCTCGCCGTATCAACGGTAAGTACCTCGCTCCCGGATGCGGACACCTTGAAGACAGAGTTAAAGAAATCAAAGACGGTGATTTCAATGAGCTTATCGAAGCACTTATGCAGAAGCCCATTGAAGAGCTCAAGGAGCTCTATAACACCCGTGAGATAGAGAAATAAGGAGGGAAAAGAAAATGTATTCTGAATACTATCAGGAATCGCTCGCAGCAGTTGCGGCGGCAAGAGCAGAGAATATCGCTATGGAGCCTGCAAGAATGACTGCAGAGCAGAAGGAGACCCTTCTTAAAACATACCACCCCGACTACCGTGAGGATCAGTTCTCTACTCTCAAGGTAGGTCCCAATAAGGGCGATAAGGTACCCCATGAGCTTTGTGCAATGCTCGAGGCTCATTCCAGAATCACTGCTGATTCTGTAGATCTTACAAAACCCGATTATGACGTTGACGTTCTCGTTATCGGCGGTGGCGGCGCAGGTACATCTGCAGCTATCGAGGCTCATGAGGCAGGCGCTAATGTTATGATCGTTACAAAGCTCCGTATGGGTGATGCTAACACCATGATGGCTGAAGGCGGTATCCAGGCGGCAGATAAGCCCAATGACTCCCCCGCTATCCACTTTGTTGACGCATTCGGCGGCGGTCACTTTGCAGCTAAGAGAGATCTTCTTGCAAAGCTCGTTTGCGATGCTCCCGAAGCTATCCAGTGGCTTTCCAACCTCGGTGTTGAATTCGATAAGGAAGCTGACGGTACCATGGTTACAACTCACGGTGGCGGTACTTCCAGAAAGCGTATGCATGCAGCTAAGGACTATTCCGGTGCTGAGATCATGAGAACTCTCCGTGACGAGGTTCTTAACAGAGGTATTCCCGTTGTAGATTTCACATCTGCAATAGAGCTTATCCTCGACGATAAGGGCAGAGCTGCAGGTGCTGTTCTTATGAACATGGAAACAAAGGATCTCCTTGTAGCAAAGGCTAAGACCGTTGTTATCGCTACAGGCGGTGCAGGTCGTATGCATTACCAGGGCTTCCCCACCTCCAACCACTACGGTGCAACCGCAGACGGTCTTGTTTTAGGTTACCGTGCAGGTGCTAAGCTCCTTTATGCTGAAACCCTCCAGTACCATCCTACCGGTGCTGCTCATCCCGAGCAGATCTTCGGTGCTCTTGTAACAGAGAAGGTTCGTTCTCTCGGTGCAAAGCTCGTAAATAAGGACGGTAAGGTATTTATGCATCCCCTTGAGACCCGTGACGTAACTGCTGCTTCTATTATCCGTGAGTGCTCTGACCGTGATAACGGCGTTGAAGCAGGTAACGGCAAGGCAGTATGGCTTGATACTCCCATGATCGAGGCTATCGGCGGTGAGGGTACAATTGAAAAGAGAATTCCCGCTATGATGAGAATGTATATGGCATACGGTATTGATATCCGTAAAGAGCCTATCCTCGTATTCCCCACACTTCACTATCAGAACGGTGGTCTTGATATCAACGTTAACGGTATGACCACAAACGTAGAAAACCTCTTCGTTGCAGGTGAGGCTGTTGGCGGTATCCACGGTAAGAACAGACTTATGGGTAACTCCCTCCTCGATATCATCGTATTCGGACGTAATGCAGGTATTAACGCTGCTAAGACCGCAAAGGATGTTGAGGTTGGTACTCTTACTCTTGATCACATCGCTAAGTTCGAGACAGAGCTTAAGGATGCAGGCGTTGAAACTGATGCTGTATCTCCCAAGCTTCTTCCTAACTATACAAAGCAGAAGAACATCTAATCGGGGGGCGTACATACAATGGAATTATTCGGCGGTGTTATTCCCGTAACAGGAGTATCCTTCTTCCTGTTCTGCGTATTTGCAGTTCTCTTTGCAGGATATGCTCTCGGCAGAATCACTGTTAAGGGTGTTGCCCTCGGTGATGCAGGCGTATTTATAATCGCACTCCTCTTCGGCGCACTTTTCTGCGCCGGTGAGGCACCCGTTATTTCTTCTGAGACAACGGCGAACTGGGGACATTGGCTTGAGCTCACAGAGAGTCTCGGTCTTATCCTCTTTGTAACAAGTGTAGGCTTTATTGCAGGTCCTAAGTTCTTTGCAAATATGAAGAAAAACTTCAAGAGCTACGTGCTTCTCGGCCTTATCATAATCCTTGCAGGCGGTCTTGCGGCTGTGGGTTGTGTACTTCTCGGTGAGCATGTGTTTGGCTACGGTGCAGATACTATTAAGGATATCGATGGCTTTGTTGCAATGATCGTCGGTCTTCTTTCCGGTTCTCTTACCTCAACTCCCGCATTCAGCGCTGCGAAGGCAACTGTAGCGGAGGAGTATCAGAGTCTTGTATCCGTTGGTCACGGTATTGCATATATTTTCGGTGTTATCGGTGTTGTTCTCTTCGTACAGCTTATTCCTAAGCTTACAAAGGCTAATATGGAAGAGGAGAGAGCAAAGATCGCTATCAAGGTAAAGGAAGATGAAAAAAAGAAGAACTTCAAGCTCTTCCATCTCGACCATATGGGAATTGCGGCATTCTCTATTGCTGCGATCCTTGGTACATTTATCGGTAAGGTTAAGATTCCCCTTTCCGGTGATGGTCTTACCGGTACCTGCTTCTCTCTTACCACTACAGGCGGCTGTCTCCTTGTGTCTCTTATTATCGGTCACTTCGGTAGAGTAGGTAAGATAAGCCTTATGCCCGCAGAGTCCACACTTAAGCTCTTCCGTGAGCTTGGTCTTGTACTCTTCCTTGTAGGCGCAGGTATCCCCGGCGGTATCGATTTCGTAGCTAATTTCAACGGTATGTACTTCGTATACGGTATCATCATGACTATCGTTCCTATGATCCTCGGATTCCTCTTTGCGAAGTATGTACTCAAATTAAGTCTTCTCAACAACCTCGGTTCTCTTACCGGTGGTATGACATCCACTCCCGCTCTCGGTACCCTTATCGGTACTGCAGGCACAGAGGACGTGGCTGCGGCTTACGCGGCAACATATCCTATTGCTCTTATCGCAGTAGTTCTTGTTTCCCAGTTTATCATTATAATATTCTAAGATGAAAACAAAATTAAACCGTATCGGTATCTTGGTATCGATACGGTTTTCTTTTGAAAAACAGTTTTTTCCACATTTATTAATAATGGGGTGGTTGACATTGGCGTACTGTATGGTATAATAAATATATATGAAAGATTATTACATATCGATATCAGGAGAAAAACCATGAAGAGAATATTATCAATTCTTGTTGTACTCGTGTTTGCACTGCAGTGCTTCGGAATCACCGTGCTTGCTTCGAGTCATCCTTTCAAGGATGTTCCCGAAGGGGCATATTATGAGGAGGCTGTTGTTTGGGCGGTAGAAAAAGCTATAACGACCGGTACCTCCGCTACTACCTTTGCTCCCAAGATGACCTGTGACCGTTCTCAGGCGGTAACCTTCCTCTGGCGTGCTGCAGGCTCACCTGAACCCACGTCTGCTGAAAATCCCTTTGGGGATGTTAAGGCTGATGCATATTATTATAAGGCAGTCCTCTGGGCGGTAGAGAAGGGAATTACCTCCGGTACGGGAAACGGTAAGTTCTCTCCTCTTATGAAATGTGACCGCTCTCAGATAGTTACCTTCCTTTGGAGAGCTACGGGTAATGAAAGGGTTGAAGCAGATAATCCCTTTTCAGACGTATCCGATACCGCATATTATGCCGAAGCAGTTCTTTGGGCGGTAGAGAAGGGAATTACCACAGGTACGGGCGGTAACAAGTTCAGTCCCCTTATGATCTGTGACCGTTCTCAGATAGTTACCTTCCTTTACAGAGCCTTCAAGGAGCCGCCTCATGAGCATATCTTCGGTGAATGGAAGGAAACCTCTCCGGCAACCTGCACTGATGATGGTATAAACACCCGTGTGTGTGAATGCGGGGAAATGCAGACTGAGACTATTCCTGCTTTAGGACACCTTTTTGGTGATTGGTCTGTAAGCGTTCTCCCTACTTATGATGACGAAGGCAAGGATGTAAGAAGCTGTAACAAATGCGGTATAACCGAGGAACGCATCATCCCCGTTTTGATTCCTGATCCCTTTGAAATAAAAATACAGCCCGTAAGTGTTAAGGCAGATATAGGCGATACGGCTACCTTTATGGTTGAGACTACAGGTGGTAAGCCTTCTATAGGATATCAGTGGCAGATCGACTACGGTAACGGCTTCGAGGATATTTCGGGAGCTATAGCTTCAAGCTACAGCTTTACGGTAACCGAGGAGTACAGAAAAGCAGATGCTCAGTTCAGATGTGTTGCTGTCGACGCTCTTGCACAGCGCCTTACCTCCGATACGGTAAGTATAAATTATCCTCTGTGGTTTGATTATGAGGAAAAGACTTTGGCTGTAGAACCTAATACCATAAATACTCTTAGCGTTGATCCTAAGGGCGGTACAGCACCCTATACCTACGAATGGGAGGTATTATATAATAATGAATGGGTGTCGGTATCAAGTCTCGACAGAGCCGAATTTGGTATGCTTGATGGTGAAAGTTTTGAGGTTACGGTGACGGGTCACATAGCCGAGTATTATGACACCTTCCGTTGTAAGGTTACCGATTCAGAGGGTATGACGGCATATTCTCCGATAACGTCATTCACTCTTACTGCAATGGCATTTGCGGATGATCTTCCTGCTGAGATTTCTGTAAGCGCAACGGGTGATGACGTCAGACTTTATACCAAGCTTGTGTCAGACTACGGTACTGCTCCCTACACCTATCGTATCGAATATTTCAGCGATCTCAGAAGAAAGTGGGTGTTGCTCCAAAAGGAGACTACCGATTCTCTTATTATCGATGTTACCTTTATAGCGGATTTTGAGGATCGTGATTATAATGGGCGTTACCGTATAATTATCATTGATGACGAGGGTAATACACTTAACTCCGAAACTGCATGTATTATCTTTAATTAACAATTAAAAATCCGACAGTGAACTCCTGTCGGATTTTTGTGTATTATAGGATAAGAATGTATAAGACAAAAGACTTCGCCTTTTACTGGCTTTTCGATTCTCCGGATTTGTTTGACAAGAAAAAAGGACACCCAAAGGTGTCCTTTTTCTTGGCGGAGAAGGAGAGATGTGACTTACTAACCCCCTTGTCCGTTATGAGCAATTACATAACTTACAGAATCAAAACAAATAACCTCTAGACATATTGTTCACTACCAAAACACCGATTGTTTCTATCGTTAGGAACTCCGGTGTTTTCGTTTATCTTACAACAACTCCGAATTATTTTAAGTTTATATTGTGGTTGATTTTCATTATTATAGGGGATAGTTGTGATGAACATAGAAGAAATCAAAGATAATTATAAGATAAATATTTATAGTAAAACAATTGCGGTAGTATACATTTTCAAAAGGATGATGACAAAGGTTTAAATCACTTATATAATGCTATTAATATAGTTCTAATGATACAAAAGTGTAAAAAAACACACAAAAATGCAGAAAAATGTTTAAATTAGTGTTGCTTTTGTTAAACAAAAGTGCTATACTAGGATAAATATAGAACTAATTCGACATTTGGGATGTGATATAATTTGTCCAAGTCTGTTACAGGCGCGGTTATTTCGTTTATTTTTACTGTTGTTGCATATGTATCATATGTGTTTGCATTATGGGCTGGTGATTCCTCATGGATTGTAGTTGCAGCATTAATTTATTTCTTTCCAGTTGCCATAGACTACATAGAAACAATGCAGACAATGAGTTTTCATAAAAAATGGCTTATTGTTGTAACAATTGTTTTTTTTATAATAGCTGTCATATATTTAATTGTACTATTGTCTTATTTATCTGTAGTTAAAGAGGTGCCCTCCATTTCATTGGTGTGGAAAACCGTTTTGGTTGCATGTCCAGTTATATGTATTCCTATAAAGGGTTACCCGATATTTGTTTCAATATGTCAGTGGTATAATAGAAGTACAGATGGTCAACAATCATAACGCACTTATGTTGTATGGAATTGAGGAATAAATAATTAATTATGGATATTGTAGTTGTAATAATAACTGTATTAGTAGGTGTAATAGGATTTCTAATTTCTATTCTATTAGCATACAATAATACTATAAAAAATAAAAAAACATATTCGAGAAATAAAGCGTATAATGGTGATATACATTTAGATGATGTATGCGATCGATATCTCATTTTAACTAATATTCATGTACCAAGTGGAGATAAGTGAGACAAGTATAATTGATGAGTTGGTGATCAAAAATGAAAGAGAGTACGTTAAATAATATATGGACTAAGTTGGTTGTACCAACATATTCAGAAATGAATCAGACTCACGGAGGGTTAATTTGCCCTGATAGTGAAAAAGGTACTTTCAAGCTTCATTATGATGAGATAACTAGACATGCTAAAGAGTTTTATATGCATGATAAAAATTCTTATCTAAATAGACATAAAGTTGCGGCTGCAATAATGATTGCTATCTTAAAAACAAAACCAATAAAAAAGATAGATATATTATATTATCAGTCCGATATTAACGGACAATTAAAGTACTGGCCTTTTAATGAGTCTTTAGCCATAACGGTAGCACTGTCTGTATTACGTGCATTTATTCTTGGTAGAGTTGATTATGCGTTCTCCGGAAAACCTATATCAAAACAGGTTTTTGGTCATGTTATTAAACAAGACGAGCAAATTTTTGAAAAAGAAATACCAATATCAATAACCGAGCGAATAGAATGGGAATGGGAACTCTATCAAATAAGGCAAGATGGTGCATATAATTTATTGTCTATCGCACATATATTGAAAATGATCGAACGCAATTGCAGATACAAGTTCTTATTAGAAAATAGGGATTTAGAACCTATATATCCAGAAGACAAGTATTTTACAGAGGATTCTGTGAATATTCTAACCTTGGACGATGTTTTAGGTGAAAATCAACGAGAAAAACCAAGCAGTTTGTAATAAACTGTTTGGTTTTTTTATTATATAACGGAACTACAAAAAGTGTATTAGTGGTTCCAAAACACTTTAGATTCTCGCTAATAATTTATTTGAGTGAAAAGGAATACAATAGCTATTTTCTACTGGATATGAAGAACCACAATGTGGTGGACGAAAAGTTGTTTAATACAAGAATCTCTCAAACTATAACTTTTTACTGCCTCCGTTTAACTGGGGGATTTTTAGATTAAAGTTAATATCTCTGTAGCAAAAGTAACATTTGCAAACGGAACGTTTGACCAGCCCATAGATTTAACACATGGAATGTTCCGATATAGTTATCGTAAACCACCATTATATCCGGCAATTATGATCATAATTGAGTTAATTAATTATTTATTATCTAAGATATGTTTAAATTTACATTCAAGGACAGGATATATCTTTTCCTCCGATGCTACAATATCATTTAATTTTCTAGAAATCTTACTACTAATGTATGATTCTCCAGTAAGGTTTAACTTTAAACATAAATTAAAAATATGTTGTATTTGCTGATATATAGAATTAATAACCTCTAACTCATTTGAGTCGGAAAAATTATAAAGATTGTAGATATATTCCACACGCATCTTCATTAGTAGTTTTTGCTGCTTTATTGTGTGAATAAACCTAATATCAACACAATTATTCTTTTCAATCATCTCTGATAATTTAAGCAATACATTCTTTCCAAAAACATGCGAAGAATAATCCCTTTTTTCAGTATTCGGTACTTTGCCAGTTATATATGATTCTAAACCTCGAATGACAAGGTTAAGGTCAAAATTAAAAATATAATTTGGATTACGTTTCCATAATAATGCGTGATTGATAGTAAGTGCTTCATTGGCTTCAAAAAAATCATTATATGTTACTGTTATTACTTTGGGATATCCTGAATAATATCCAGCACAATAAAAGCAGCAATCATCATATCCAATTATGCAATAATCGTGAGAAAAGTTAAAACTATGATAAAATTGGGTCTCTGGAATATAAAACTCATCCCACCAACCTATAAAATACTTTTCGTCATCAATGGAATTCTTTACAAGGTTGATCAACTCTAATTTCCTATCAATTAGAGATTTACCCGTTTCTTTATTTAAAACAATTTTTTCCTCATAAATTGGTGGTAACCCATTATTGGGATCAAATGTTACAGGTGTTTCATCAGACAAAAAATAATAATTGATTTCTTGATATGAGCCATCATCGAATAAATAAGGTATGACATATTGATTATAAAGTTGTTTTACTCCCTCGGGATTATTCAGTAATATCCCATAATAATGAACTCCATAATTATAAGTAAATAAATAATCGGTTAATTTGAACGGCAGTATTTTTTTTCATATAATAGTACCTCAAGAAATAATTAATTTCTTCTATTATAGTCTAATCGGATAACCATTTCAAGTGGTTAGCCATATTCTTTGAAGTGAATGTTTACTTTCAACATGTATAATATTAAATCAAATATATTTTGAAATAGGAGGGCAAAATGAACAAAACCAAAATCATAGCCGTAGCTAATCAAAAAGGAGGGGTTGGTAAAAGTACTACTGTATACAACCTCGGTGCAGGATTAGCAATGAACGGCAAGAAGGTACTGCTTGTGGACGTAGATCCGCAAGGAGACCTGACAAAAATGCTCGGTAAGAGAAAGCCGCAAGAAATACCCATCACCCTGTCAAACTGCCTTAATGATATTGTAACAGGTGCATATAAGAAAGATCATCCCGAAATCCTTCGTCATCACGAAGGATTTTCTTTTGTCCCGGCAAACAATACCCTTTCAGCGATAGAGGTATCGCTTGTGAACGTTATGAGCCGTGAGACGGTATTACGGCAATATATAGACGGTATCAAGAATGATTACGACTACGTATTGCTCGACTGCAGACCCTCACTTGGTATGCTTGTTATCAATGCTCTGTCTGCTGCCGATACAGTCCTTATTCCGGTACAGGCAGACTATTTAGCTGCTGAGAATATGACCGAGCTTGTCAGCACAGTCCAGCAAATTAAAAGACAGATCAATCCTAAATTGAAGATAGGCGGTGTCTTTATGACAATGGCAAACGAAACAAATTTCCGTAAGGATATTGTAAGCTCAGTCAAAGAAAACTTCGGCAAATACTTACCTATTTTTGATACAGTTATTCCCTCAACCGTAAGGTTAGCAGAAGTAAGCACTGCCGATAAAAGCATATTTAAGCACGATCCGAACGGTCGTGCAGCTAAAGCATATAAAGAACTTGTAAAGGAGGTAGAAGGAATATATGACAAGAAGCGCAAAAGGTCTGTTGACATCGGTAGATGAGCTATTCACTACACAGGAAGAACGAGACAATGCCAACCGTGAAACGGTAATGGATATACCTCTTTCGGACATATCGGATTTTCCAAATCATCCATTTAAGGTGAAAGTGGACGATGCTCTGACCGAAATGGCAGAAAGTATAAGAGATTACGGAGTCTTGGTCCCTGCTCTTGTACGACCGAAAGAGGACGGTAGTTATGAAATGATAGCCGGACACAGGAGAAAGAAAGCAAGTGAGCTTGCAGGTAAAACAAGTATTTCGTGCATTGTAAGAGAGTTAAGCGATGATGAAGCAACCATCATTATGGTTGATTCAAATCTTCAAAGGGATGTTTTATTACCCTCAGAGAAAGCATTTGCCTACAAAATGAAGCTTGATGCTATGAGAAGACAAGGCCAGCGAACAGATCTAACTTCGTCGCCAATGGCGACAAAGTTAGATACAGCCTCAGAACTTGGCAAAAATACCGGAGATAGTCGAGACCAAGTATATCGTTTCATCCGCCTAACCAACCTAATCCCCGAAATATTAGATATGGTAGATGAAAACAAGATCGCAATGCGGCCTGCGGTGGAATTATCATATTTAACCGAGCATGAGCAAAAGATGTTGTATGAAACAATGGAGTTGGAGGACTGTACACCCTCACATGCTCAAGCGATCAAAATGAGAAACTTCTCTAAAGCAGGCAAGCTCACAGAGGAAGTTATCTTATCAATAATACAGGAGGAAAAACCTAATCAAAAAGAAAAACTAAAGATACCAACAGAACGTATCAGCAAGTATTTCGCACCGGGGACGCCCGCACAGAAAATCGAAGATACGATAATAAAAGCTTTGGAGCTGTACCGCAAGCGCCAAAGAGATATGCAAAGATAACTCCTCGGACAAGGGGTAAATGTTTGTTTTTACGGTAGCTGAAATGGGTGGACTCTGCTTCTCCCCCTCTCCACACCTCTCCCCCTGAATTACCTGCTGTTACCGGCTGAGAAAGAAAACATACATTTGCTCAAAAGTATAGTTTCAAGTAAAATGTCATCAAAAGGAGGTATGTACAATGAAAAAGCTCATATTTACAACACTTGCACTACTCATATTACTTACAGGCTGTTCAAAAGCTGATAATACCGAAGTCGCAGTTGATACAGGTGAAATAATACTCAACGAAAAGGACAGAAGTCAGTTGTCACTTAAAACAGAGCCGATAGTTGAAGATACGGATGATACCATTTCTTTCTCAGCCGGTAAAGAAGAAAGTGTTACAACATACGATACTACAATGGTAAAAACGTCCGACACAACAAAATCCACCGTTCCAACTACTAAAACTCCCGCTACGGATACGGTAAAGTCAGAAACCACTAAAAGCACAGATAAACCAAAAAACACGAAGCTTCCTGAAAACACCACCAAAGCGGTTGAAACCACAGTTCCAAAAGAAACTTACCCACCGCCCGTTACAACTCAACGTCCTAAAGAAACAGTACCGCCTGAAACCACAAAACTGGCAGAAACAACAGCTGCCATTGATACCGAACCACCTACACCTAAAAGTGCATATGATATGCCGTTTGATATCGAGAAGATACGTTCAGAACTCATTTCATATGTACAAAGTTTAGGCTTTAGGCATAGGACAAACTATAAGGACGGAACGGTAGTCACTCCCGACAATTCCTCTTGGGAAATTCCTATTATAGCATCCTCCTCTTTTAGCGGTGAAACATTGAAGCGTAGCCTATATGATTATGTTTCCTCATACGTGGGATATGAAATATACGGCGGAGAACCTATTACCGACTTCACCATATATATTAGACCCATATCCGGCGGATATGAAATATATTTTCTCCACTAATCAAATACAAAGTAAATTAGCCTCTTGCCAAAAAAGCAAGGGGCTTAAATATTTTCAAGAAAGGATAAAGATATGAAATCTAATCTCAATCACTTCTCAAAAAGGTTACTGTCCCTGATACTTACAATAGTTATGACAGTAACCCTCCTTCCCCTTTCTGCAATAAGTTCTTTTGCCTTTACAACAAGCGAGTCACAGACGGTTGACTCGGATTACGGCAGCGCCTATATAGGCTATGACGGCGGCAAGTATTACGTAAACGATAATAACTATTGCTTACGTTACCGTTCGGACGGCGGTACGTATATTCAGGAAGGACAGGTCGGTTCTGTCAGAGCAAAGCTGATGATAATCGAAAACGGTGAATCTATGCAGGCATTGTGTATAGAATACGGTGTGGATATTGCCCGAGGTTCTGACACATACGTATCCCAAAATGCAGAAAACAACGCATATTTCAATATGCTCCCTATGACAGTAAAGAGAGGTATAATGCTGACAACGGTGTACGGATGGCATCCCGGTAAGAGCTTGCCCATATCGGGTATAAATGAGGATGATTACTCTCTTGCTACACAGATAATTATTTGGGAATATCAGCAAGGTATAAGGACTAATCCCACCACAAGAATAGCAAACGGAGCTTTAACTGCAGATAAGTTCTATAGCGAGATAAAAGGCAGACCTGCAGAGCTGGCATACAATTGGATATTATCACAGATGACAAAGCATGCGACAATTCCATCCTTCGCTTCATCTAACAGAGATAATGCACCGACACATACGCTCAAATACGATACCGCAACAAAGAAATACTCTTTAACGCTTACAGATACAAATAGCACTAATATAGACATATCTGCTACAAGTGAAAGCGGTATTACCGTTACACGAAGTGGTAACAAATACACCTTCACCTCAAATTCAATGATAACCACAGCCGCATTGATGGAATACAAAAAGAATATTACCCTATACGGAGACAAGCTTCTTGTATGGGGTAACGTAGGAAACCAGGCGATGATAACAGGCGTATCCGATCCTATACGTTTCTATGCAAACTTTAATACCGAAATCTACGGAACCGTAAAGATAATAAAAAGCTCCGAGGATGGTAAGATATCGGGAGTTAAATTCAAAATAACCGGAAACGGTGTAGATGAAATCGTCACTACTAATACACAAGGCATTATAGAAAAACAGTTACTTCTCGGCACATATACCGTAACCGAAGAGGTAGACAACAGATATGAACCTCAGAATTCACAGACGGTTACCGTAACAAGCGGACAGACGGCAACGGTAACGTTTAGTAATACTCTTAAAAGAGGTGATCTCACCGTAACTAAAACCTCAGAAGACGGTTTTGTTACAGGTATCAAGTTCCATCTATACGGAACCGCTCTTTCGGGAGAAAAAGTAGATCTGTATGCCGTTACCGATGATAGCGGCAAAGCATATTTCAAAGACGTACTGATATCGGGTGATACACCGTATACACTTGAAGAAGTTGAAACAAATGCTCGTTACGTAGTTCCCGAAGCTCAGAATGTAACTATAGAATGGAACAAGGTAACAGAAAAGACCTTCCATAACGTTCTTAAGAAATGGAGAGCAGAGGTATACAAGGCAGATTCAGAAGGTACCGTACAGGGTAATGGAACTCTTGAAGGTGCGGTATACGGAGTATATAAAGGTGACGAGCTTATAGACAGCTATACAACCGATGAAAATGGATACTTTGTAACCGACTACTATCCTTGCGGTAACGATTGGAGTATCCGTGAAATAACACCCTCAGAAGGATATCTTATCGATACAACGATACACAAGATACCTTCAAATGAGGGTTCGTATACGATAGAAAACAACTCTGTTAAAGTGAATGTGTATGAAGATGTTATCAAAGGTAAGATATCGATAATTAAGCACAACGATGACGGCTCTACACAGATAGAAACTCCCGAAGAAGGAGCAGAATTTGAAGTGTTTCTTAAATCATCGGGAACCTATGAAAATGCAAAGGAAACCGAGCGTGATATACTCATTTGTGATGAATATGGTTATGCTGAAACAAAAGATCTGCCCTATGGAATATATACTGTAAAGCAGACCAAGGGTTGGGACGGTCGTGAGCTTATGCCCGAATTTGACGTATTTATCAAAGAGGACGGCGAGATTTACCGATATCTCATAAACAACTCGGTGTTTGAAGCACTTGTTGAAATACAAAAGCGTGATGCAGAAAGCGGTCAGCTCATTCCCGTAGCAGGTGTTGGCTTTAAGGTAAGGAATACCGATACGGGAGAGTTCGTAGTTCAGCATATCAATTACCCCACACCTATGGATATTGATATATATTACACAGACAGTACCGGAAAGCTTATGCTCCCCGACACCCTTCCTTTTGGTAACTATGAAATAATAGAGCAAAAGACATGTTATGGTTATGTCCTTGACTCTAATCCTGTTTCCTTTGTGGTAGACGGAACTGAAACGGCAGTGATAGTTGAAAAACATAACTACGCACAGAAAGGAACTATTACAATAACCAAAACCGGAGAGGTGTTTTCTTCTGTTGTAGAAAAGGACGGTATATATCAGCCTGTATATGAACTGAAGGGTCTTGAAGGTGCAGTATATGAAGTAAGAGCCGCAAAAGATATATCCACTCCTGATGGAACTGTTAGATACGTTAATGGTACTGTCGTGGATACGATTACAACCGGCAAAGATGGTACTGCTACCACAAAAGAACTTTATCTTGGCAAGTATGATGTGTATGAAATAACTGCTCCCTACGGTATGGTATTAAATACTGAACCTATATCGGTAGAACTTGTTTATGCAGGCGAAGAGATTGAGGTAACTACTGCCTCCACCTCCATAACAAATGAAAGACAAAAGATAAAGATATCACTTTCAAAAAATCTCGAACAGGATGATATATACGGCATTCACGGTGATATTACAAAGGTCAGCTTTGCCCTTTATGCCGAAGAAGATATGATCTCCGCTGATGAAACTTTTATTCCTAAAGACGGACTTATCGAAATATCCTACTGTGATGAAAACGGTAATGTCGTATTTAATACAGATCTTCCTGTAGGTGCAAAGGTATACGTCAAAGAATACTCAACAGACAAGGGGTATATCATCTCGGATGAAAGATATTCCGTCACCTTTGAATATGCAGGACAGGATGTAGCAATATCCGAAATTGTTATCAATGAAGGTGACGCTATAGTAAATGATATAATCCGTGGAACGATCCTCGGCAAAAAGGTAGATGAGGACGGCTTTAGTATAGCAGGAGCAACCTTCGGTCTTTTCAGGGGAGATGAAACGGAGTTTAATACCGATACCGCCATATTTGTATCAACTTCAAATGAAATAGGTGTTTTCGGTTTTGAGAACGTTCCTTACGGTAATTGGGTAGTTCGTGAGCTTCAGCCTGCTCCTGCCTTTGTTCCCAACGATACACTTTATCCTGTCACTATATCCGAGAACGAACAGATAATCGAACTTACCGTTGAAAACATCTTTATCGTAGGTTCGGTACAGACCACTAAGGTTGATAAGGATTACCCCGAAAACAAGTTATCCGGAGCAGTGTTTGAAATATATGTGGATGTAGACGGTAACAAGGAGTTTAACACCGACGTAGACAAGCTTGTGGGAGAAATGTCCGAGATAGAAAAAGGTATCTACGTTATGACAACTCTCCGATACAACGGATATTTCCTTCACGAAAAGACAGCACCCGATGGGTTTATAAAGGATGATGGATATTATTACTTTGAGATATCCGAAAATAATCAGTCAGTTGTAGTGGAAAATGAAGCGGGCATAGGCTTCACCAACACCGCAAGGGTTGGTTCGTTGAAAATAATAAAGACTTCCTCTGACAAGAAAATAGAAGGTTTTTCCTTCCGTGTAACGGGACCTAACGGATATGATAAGGTTTTTGTTACAGACAAAAACGGAGAGATCTTAATTGAGAATATCCGTATAGGAGAGTACCTTGTAAGCGAGGTGTCAAACGAAGTATCAAAGGGATATGTTCTGCCCGATGATAAACAGGCTGTTGTGTTTGAAGAATCGGTTACCACGGTTGAAATGCACAATAAATTGATCGTCCACTCTGATGCACCGCAGACAGGAGATAACTCTAACCTCATAATGTGGGCAGGTCTTGCCCTTGTTTCAGGTTCATCTATCGGTCTCATAATTCTTCATTCAAGAAGAAAGCAGAAAGGAAAATAACTATGGTAAAGATAGTATTCGGTATTATGCTGCTTATTATAGTGGCAATAATTCTTGTGTTTTGCAAAATTAATTTCTTTAAGAAGAAATGATCAAAAGGCGGCTTGTCCGCCTTTTTACATATTACAGAAAAGGAGTATTGAAATGATCGATACCGAAAAAAGAATGATAGGAAATCACGAGGTCATATCTTCTATCAATATAGGCAGAAAAGAAGTATTCTTTGCTACTGACAAAAACAACACCGAAGGAGAAAAGTATCTTTGCGGATTTATTGAAAGAAATGATTTATTTGAAAGATATTCTGAGTGTGTTTTAAGTGATGACTATATTGAGATTGCAAAGATATACGGAGACAGGATATCCAATGAAGCAGAACTTTTTAAGGAAGAGGTAAGCAAACTTGATATACCTATTGACGTCATAACAGAAGATGAGTGTACCCCTATCAAAAGCTCGGATAATATTCAGAATAAGATAATCGTAATCAATCCTGATGTGTTAAAACCTGAATATCAGCGAATAGACAGACAGCTATATCTTGCTTTAGGCGGTTTCGGAACATACGGTAATTCAAGAGGTAATGCTGTGTTCTGTGTTAATCTTCATACGGGAAAGCATACCCGTTTTGAAAGGTATGATATTCTCGGAACTATGACAAAGGAACAGTTACCCGATTGGGCAAAGAAAGGCTTGGAGGAACACTACCGCAAAGAAAAAGAAAAGAATAAGGAGGCACGATAATGTGTAAGCGTAAAAACGCCGGATATGTCATAACAGACTCTATACATATAGGTAATACTGAATTTGTAATAGGTCACCATCCTAAAGCACCCTCACCTTATGTAACGTGGGCATGCACAGGCGGTGACTATTATTTTTGGGGACATTATATGACCACCCGTTCGGATGCCGAGAGAGATCTGCTTGACAGAGCAGGAAAAGAACACGATTTGCAACTACAGTTAAAAGGAAATGATAAAATACCAAAGCATAAGGAGATGGAACGATAATGGAAATGGCATTAAGACCCGTAAAACCGGAGGAAATAAAGTATACTTACAGACAAAGCCGGCAGATCTACGGTCAGACAGGATGTATAGGTTTTCTTCGTGGAGATATGGATTCTAACGGAACAGGGTTCTTTACCTCTTGGGAGGACAAGTGTTCCCATCTTAAAACGGAAGCCTTTAAAGCTGAATTTGATATCGTGATAAATATGCTTCGTTTTGATGAACGTTACGAACATATATTGAAAAACAGAAGCTGTCTTGCCGCATATTGTTATGCTAATGAAAAAAGTGCTTTTGAAGGCAACTATTGCAGAGAATACGGTTTTCGTGCCGACACTCCCGAACACTCATATATAATGCGTCTTAATCCCAATAAAGGTGATTACAACCTATATATTTATGCTTACAAGCGAGAGTATCTTGACCGACATATGAAAAATGCCTCAAAAGGTATTCGTTTCATATCCCCCGATTATACCGAAAAATTCAAAATACCTGACGGAGATAAAATAAGGATAAGCTTTTCAAACGATGACGTTATTGAAAGAAGCTGCAGATATGTTGATGAATATCACCTTGAAGTAGGATCGGATCTATATCATATATGTCAGTTTGCAGAGCTTATGCAAAACAACGGTAATACAGTTATACCACTTCGTTCTTCTCTTCCTGAAACCTGTTACAGTGTTCTGCCCGGCACTCACGATATCGTTCTTTTGAAAAAGGGTGACAGCGGTTATTACAAAACGGATATAACTGCCTCAAACATTGATGAAGCAAAAGAGATAGTTGAGGAATATAACGCTAAATGTAATATATCAAAAGCTCAGGCAGAAGCGATGCAGGCAGGCTCTATGTTTGGTTGGGAGGTCCCCGGTGCAGATCCGAATAACTATGACAAAAACGGCAGGTTTATAGCAAATAATCATAAAGACAGAGGTGAAAGCAGATAACACCTTTTATCACATCTATTCCATATATAACTATAGCGGTATGACCGTTCTCAAAATATACCGTTGACAAAAGGTCGGTATACCGATATAATAGATATAGGAAAGGGTGATAATAATGACTTTACAAAGTTATATTGATAGTAAAAACATTACCAAATACCATTTATCACAAATTAGCGGTGTACCTAAAACCACCGTTATGGATATATGTTCGGGAAAAAGCTCTCTGCAAAAATGCTCTGCCCGTACAGTCCAGCAGCTTGCAAAGGCTCTCGGTTGTACCATGGAAGATATTATGTCCTTGGAGGACAAAGAGAGCGCTTATGATGAAGAAACAGGTCTGCCTAAGGATAAGACATATCTTGAATGCGGATTACCCCCGTATTTGCAGACTTCAATAAAGAATATGATTGCATCATGGGAGATCAAGGACAGCGGAAAAAGAGATATGCATTGGGATCTGAATTGGTGTGAATTAAATGCAGATATCAATTCCGCAGAAGTCGGACAGGAGATATCTTCCGAACAAGCGTGGTATTTACGTGAAAAATATTTAAGAATGAAACGAGGTGACTGATAGTTGATAGATTTTACTAACCTTCCCGTACGCAACAAAACCTATGCAGGTGCAAACGGAAGTAAGATTTCTGTATTATATAATAACGAACTATATATGCTCAAATTTCCGGCTGTTCCCGGTATTAATAAGAATATGAGCTATGCTAACGGATGTGTTTCCGAATATCTAGGTTGTCACATTTTTGAAAGTATAGGTATCCCGGTACAGAAAACCTTACTCGGAACCTATACTAAAAACGGTAAAGAAAAGATAGTTGTTGCTTGTAAGGATTTTACCGTGGGAGGTCTTGTTCTTCAGGATTTTGCTTCTCTTAAAAATACAATTATAGATTCAGCTCATAACGGATACGGTACAGAGCTTAGTGATATCATCGAGACATTAGAGAAACAAACCGCCATCGACCCTAAAAAACTGAGCGATTGGTTTTGGGATATGTTTATAGTTGATGCCCTCATAGGTAACTGGGACAGACATAACGGAAACTGGGGTTTTCTTTATAACAGTGTTACCGATGAAATTTCACTTGCTCCCGTTTATGATTGCGGCAGTTGTCTGTTCCCTCAAGCAGATGACGAAATTATGCAAAGTGTCTTAAGTGATAAAAATGAGCTTGAAGTTCGTGTTTTCGAAAGACCGCTTTCCGGAATTAAGCTTAACGGACAAAAGATCCAATACTTTAAGTTCATTTCCTCATTGGAAAACAAGGATTGCAATAAGGCGTTAAAGAGAATTCTGCCAAAAATCGATATTGATAAGATCAATACAATAATTGACGAAACACCTTTTATATCTGATTTGCAAAAGAAGTTTTACAAAACAATGATTCGTGAACGTAAGGAAAGGATCTTGGATTTTTCTTATCAGAAGCTTCGTAAACAGGAAAGAGCAAAAGAGCAAGCAAAATAATAATCGAATATATGATTTTAGCCGATGGGATGAAACTCATCGGCTTTTTTATGCCCAAATTTAATTAAAGGAGTAATAACAGATGGCAGGAAAATACGACCTCATAACCGAGCTGTATAAAGAAACATCGTCGGATGTAACTTCATCCCCTCAGCGTTGGAAAGAATTCCTTTCCTGTGCCTGTAGAAATTTCAGACTTCGTTTCGACGAGCAGCTACTTGTCTTTGCTCAAAAGCCTACGGCTACAGCTGTCCTTGAAATCGAAAGATGGAATAAGGATTTCGGCAGATGGGTAAACAGAGGAGCAACAGGTATTGCGGTATTTGCAGATGAGGATAATTCAAGACAAAGGATTACCCACTACTTTGATATATCCGACACCCATCGCTCAAACAACTCCCGACCTGTACCTTTGTGGAAAATGAAGCCCGAATATACAAATGAGGTAATAGAAACTCTTGTAAGCAGCTTCGGTGCATTGGAGGATACCGAAAACCTTGCACATTCTGTCATATATGCATCAAGAAACGCTATGGAGGATAATATACCCGATTATGTAGGTGACCTTATCCATACCATTGACGGCAGCTTTCTTGTAGAAGTTAGTGACGAACGGATATCTCAGATCTACCGTAAGCTTGTGACAGGAAGTGTTGCATATATGGTACTGTCAAGACTTGAACTGTCTCCCGATCAATATATCTCGGATGAAGCATTGTCTGATATACGGTATTTCAATACTATAGAAACTCTTAATGCTCTCGGATTTGCAACAAGCGATATTGCGGAAATGGCTCTGTCCGAAATATCAAAAACGGTATTAACTCTTGATAGAAAAAATCGCACATTTGCAGAGTTAGGTAATAGCGGATATAATGTACTCATAAGAGATACCGCAAACGAAGAAAGGAGTAATGAAAATGACAGAACTGAGATACACGATGCGGGGAGATTACAAACTCCCGATGCTTTCACTTCCCCAACAGAAGGAAGTATTTCACGGCAGATACGCAACGATGAGAAAGAAATATCTGAAGGAGCAGAGGAAGATCCTGTACTACAACCTCCTGACGAATTGCAAACTGGACGAGCATCTGGCAGAGATAGAACAGACAGCGACCGAGTTGGAAGAGAAGCTGACGAAGGAGATGGCCGAGAAGCTGGGTCTGAACGAGGAATTGAAGGCAACGGATATACTGACTTGGGTACAGATGACCAACAATATCCGCCACTCGGTACGGGAGACGGTGAGAGCAACGGTAATATACGCTTAGACGATACCGTAAAATCCTTACCATCGGTAGCCGAACAAAGCGAAATACTTGAAACAAAGGCAGAGGAAGATAAAACCTCTGTCTTTGTTGTTTCTCAGGAGGATATTGATGCAGTACTTGTATCCGGCAGCGGATTCTCCGAGGGTAAGTTCAGAATATATTTTCATTATCAAGAGCTTCACACATTAGACGAGCATGCCGATTTTCTGAAAAAGGAATACGGTCAGGGGGGAAAAACCTTCTTCTATCCCGATGGCACCAAAGGAGGAACATCCTTTGACTCAAAAGGTATTCATATAGAGAAATACGGAAACTTTGCCGAGCCTGATATGATAATCCCTTGGAAAAAGGTATCTAAACGTTTGGAAGAGCTGATAAAGGAAGAACGCTATCTTGACGAAAAGGAGATAGAATATATCCCAACATACCGTGAAAAACTTGAAGCAAGACGTGTTCAACTTGAATTACAAAGAGAACGTATTGAAAAGCTGAGAGAGCTATCGGATTATGCAAGTATTCCTATTGAAGAAAAGAGGGATTCTCTATTAGACAGGCTCACTACTATGCTAAATTATCTTGAAGGCTATCAAGAAGGAATAGCTGCAGATCTTGGTATATCTCATATGATAAATGCATCAAAGGATGCTGTTACCGAATATATATCCGACC
>SVTI01000072.1 GCA_015063855.1 Oscillospiraceae bacterium | reverse complement strand
AAAAAAGCGGGCGCCGGCCCGCACCGATGATCGGGCATGAACTACGTCAAAACCTCTAACTTCAATGCCCGAAACGGAGCAATTTCCTATATATTAAAAATTAAAGGCTGAAGCGATTTCGCTTCAGCCTTTTATATTACCATTCCGCCATTTACACCAAGAATCTGACCTGTAATAAAGGACGCCTCCTCCCCTGCAAGGAAGAATACGGCGTTCGCTACGTCCTCTCCTGTACCTATACGTCCTAAGGGGGTCTCCCCTATTATTGCGTCTATAGTCTCTTTGTCATAATCCTTATTCATATCGGTATCTATCATACCCGGAGTAACACAGTTGACACGTATACCCGAGGGAGCCAACTCCTTTGCCATAGCTTTGGTCATACCTATCATCCCTGCCTTGGCAGCAGAGTAATGAACCTCCATAGACGCCCCTACCTCGCCCCACATTGAGGAAATGTTTACTATCGCTCCCTTATGAGCCTTAAGAAACTCTGATATGACCTCTCGGCTGCACCAGAATGCTCCGCCAAGATCTGTATCGATCATTCTTTTATAATCATCAAAGCTTATGTCATTTACAAGCTTGGACTGCGCTATACCCGCATTGTTTACAAGAATATCACAGCCTCCGATAAGCTTTATCGCCTCATTGATTCCGAACACAGCCCCGTCATAGCTTCCGATATCAGCCTTAACCGAGACAGCACCGAAAAGCTCGGATATTCTCTCTGCCGCTTTATCGTCACTTCTGTATAAAAAAGCTACCTTGTCTCCGTTTTCTGCGAATCTTTTGACTATAGCGGCACCGATACCGCGGGAACCACCTGTCACAATCACTTTTCTCATAATAAATCTCCAATATCAAAGGGCTGAAAAACTCAGCCCTTTCAATTTAAATCGTTATAATAAATGATCTCCTCGGGCTTGTGTAAGCCTAACTTTTCACGGGCTACCCGAGTAATATATTCTTCATCAAAGGGTCTTTCGATCTCAGCCTCAAGCTCTTCGTTCTGCTCTCTGACTACCTCAACCTGCTTGATAAGCTCCTTACGCTCTTCATTAAGATCGTTAAACTGCATCTGCAGTCTCATAATGGTAACAACACATACTACCACCATAACAGATACCGCTATTTTTACAAATAAATTAGTTCTGCCCGCACTCACAGCTTAAAACCTCCCTGATTATTTAAGAAATCCTTTTTTTGATGCAGATACGATTCTGCTCATACATCTCTTGGTATAAATAAGATCAGTAACATCAATTACCGTATACCAAATACATTTTATAATATGCAATATGAAAAACAATATCGGTAATATAACCTTTTTAATGATAAAATTTACGGTATAGTAAACACTTCGTATTATAAAGCCCGATATCATAGTCACCAATCTTCCCACAGTATTATAGTATACTATAAAACCTATAAGCGAGCCGAAAAGCGCTATTCCTCTGATATTGCCGTTATTCGCATGAAAAATAAATATCGCGGTTATACATGCGGCAATTACAAAAAACAAAATGTCACATATAAAAACTACGGTATTTACCGCAAAGCTGTTTTTGTATTTTCTGCCCATCTCTCTTGAATAGAGAATGCCCGGCACAGATACAGCCATACGGATAATACGAAAAAAATCATACAGAGCCCCGAAGGTAAATCCGAGAATACACGAATAGAGTATAAAGGCATATATCTCGTTATATCTGTCCCCCATTCTATCCGAACAGACGGGACAAAAGTCCTGTACCCTTATGCTGCTCCATATAGTAGAGAGCTCCTATCTTTCCGTTGACACAGACCTCTCCCTCGTCTAAATTTAATTTTACTATATTTAACCCCTCGCCGTCAAGAGTAATTTGTCCCATATTGCTGTTCATAACCACAGATTCTTCATCGTAAGAGATCACCTCGTCGATGCCTGTAAGGGTTATGGAGCTTCTGTTCTCTATCCTGACAGAGTGAAGCGTATTATCCTTATGATCGTTTTCCCTTATACTCATAATAATCCTCCAATGCTATTATATATTAATATATATGCATAGAGGTAAAATGATATGTCAGGAAATTATCTCATACATGCTTGAAGCATCAGCCTTTGCCACATGCTCCTTAACATCAAGGACACGAAGCTTAAGGACCCTCTCACCGAAGGTGATTTCAATCTCGTCACCTATCTTGACGTCATAGGAGGCCTTAGCTCTTCTGCCGTTAACATTTACATGCTCTGCATCGCAGGCATCATTTGCAACGGTACGTCTCTTGATTATTCTTGCTACCTTTAAAAATTTATCTAATCTCACGTTAAAACATTTTTCGGGAACCTAAAGAAAAATATCCTAAGGTCCCCGATCAACTCCAAAAATTTAAAACAGATTACTTGTTAAGAGCATCCTTAACTGCCTTAGCTGCAGAGAAACCAACACTCTTGGAAGCAGCGATCTCAATGGTCTCACCTGTACGGGGATTTCTGCCTGTACGAGCCTCGCGCTCCTTAACTGCGAAAGTACCAAGACCGAAGATCTGAACCTTATCGCCTTCCTTAAGAGCTTCAACGATAGCGTCGATAGCTGCGTTTACAACAGCCTCGGTATCCTTCTTGGTAACATTAGTCTGCTTTGCTACTACGTCAACGATATTTGCTTTAGTCATCATAATCTTTTTCACCTTTCTTGTTTTGAATTAAATTCATTACTAAGTCTATTATATCATTAATTTACGATATTGGCAATAGATTTTTATGATTTTTTTCAAATTTTCCCTTAATTTTGACAATTTTTTATTGAAAATCTTCAATAAAAGAGCTGCAATACTCGTATAATGCTTCTTCTGCATCAAAACCGAGGGACTGAGCCTTGGAACAAAGCTTAAACAGCTCTTCGCCGAGCATTCTCTTATCCATAGGCTTTTCGCACTTTTCAAGCTCATAGCAGCTTCCCTTAGATGCTCTTTTGGCAATCTTCTGCGCACGCATAAGTGCGGGCAGAGCCATGGGAACATCCACTAAGGTATCCTTGACGGTCTTCTGACCTTTGGAATCCTGTTTGATCTTATCCCAATTATTGAGAACCTTGCCTACAGTATCTGCCTCGGTCTCACCGAAAACGTGAGGATGGCGAAGTACAAGCTTTCTGCATATACCGTCTACCGAATCAGAGAAGGTAAACTCACCCTTCTCCTCTGCCATCTGAGCATGAAACACTACCTGCAGAAGCACATCGCCCAGCTCTTCACACATAAGCTCGGGATCCTTCTTGTCGATAGCATCACATACCTCGTAGACCTCTTCTATAAAGCACTGACGAATAGTCTCGTGAGTCTGTTCACGGTCCCATGGGCAACCTATACGAAGAAACTTCATTATCTCAAGAAGATCATCAACGGTATATCTTTCTTTATTTAAATACTCTCTTGCTTTATCTGTCATTTCATTAATTTAAGCTTTACAAGCTTTGCGTAAAGCTTATCTCCTTTAGGAATTATAGCCATATCCTCCTTGGTTAAAGCCTTGAAGAGGAATATAGCACCAAGATACACAACCGCTGCTGCAAGTATAGCTATAACGGTAACGATCTTCTCTGCCGAAATGAACATAATAAGAAGCTTAAAGGTACCGAGCGCCGCTGCAGCACTGAGTACGGCCGCTAAAAGCGGACGGATGAATACACCCTTGAAGTCGGGTATAAACTTTACGTACTTGGCAACAAAATAGAAGTTGCAAAGAACTATAGTAAGATATGAGAGGAATGTGCTTATGGGTGCACCGAGTATCTGTATCTCGGGTATACCGATAAGAAGCCAGCTCGTAGCGATCTTAACTACAGCACCTGCAAACATACTGTATATAGGCTTACGCTCAAGCTTATGAGCCTGCAATATGGATGTAGTCATAGCAAGCATTGCCACAAATACTACAGCCAATGCCTGTATGCTGAGCAACTGTGCAGCCTTCTCCACATAGGTAGCAGAGAAAAGAAGCTTGATGATCGGACCTGAAAGTACTGACATACCGAGCGCACAGGGCAAAGCGATAAGAGAAGCTACACGCAACGCACTGTTCATAAGATTCTTTATCTTTACCTTATCACCTTCTACAAGAAGGGATGAAAGATAAGGCACAAGAGAACCTGATATGGGGTATATCAGAACGGGAGGAAGATTGAAGAAGGTGACTACCTGAGTCTTGAAATAACCGATAGTCTCGGACACCTCCGCCTTAGTAAGTCCCAGACCCTGAAGCTTATTTGATATGATAATACTGTCGAGCATAGTGGTAAAGCTCATTACAGATGAGCTTATGGTTATGGGAATTGCGATAAGCACAAGGCTCTTAAGTATCTTCTTTGTTGAGCGTACCGGCATAGTATAGCTGTCGGAACGCAGAAATTCTGCATTATAAAGCTCTTCCTTAAAGGTGACCCTCTTGATAAAGAGATATATAAGAGAGAGCGCAACACCAAGAGTAAGACCGAGAATGGTGAATGCCGCAGATATAGGATACAGCTTATCCGAATCAGCAAAGCGATCCATAGCAAAGTATGCAAGTGCCATGCCTATAAGAAGCTTGCCGAGAGATTCTATAACCTCGGATATAGCCGTAGGAGTCATGTACTGATAACCCTGAAAATAACCTCTTATAGCACAGGAAATACATATAAAGAGGAGGGTAGGTGCTATAGCACAAAGACCGTACTGAAGTCCGGGAAGATTATATATCTTATCGGATATCACACCCGAGAGAAGCATAAGAAGCGACATACATACAAAGCCCACTACCGTAAATACGATAAGGGAGACCTTGGCTATCTTCTTTACTTCTCTGAAATTACCTCTCGCCTTGCTTTCGCTTACCATCATTGCTATAGCAACGGGAAGACCTGCGGTGGAGACCATATAAAGCCAAACGTATACCTCGTATGAGCCATTATAATAGCCCATACCCTCGTTACCGAGGATACCCGAGAGGGGTACTTTAAGCATGACGCCGATTATCTTAACGATCAGATTTGCAATAGTAAGGATAAGCACACCCGATGCGAAAAGATTAGCTGTTTTTTTAACCGAATTATTTTTCACTATTTATTTCCTTCCGATCATTTTTCGTCAAGATTGAAATATGTATCGTAGAACTCGCGGAATCCCTCGAAATTCTTCTGTATCTGCTCTTCATCTACCTTATCGGACAAATATTCAAAGGGATACTTGGGCATAAAAACACGCTTGATAGCAGATCTGTCGGGAGAGACAAGCTTTGTAACCGCACCTGCACCACAGGCAAACACACTGTGTATCTCCTCCATCATATATACATTGTACAGACCCTCGTAACCGGGAAGCGAATATCCTACATTCTCATAATTACCGACAGTATTCTTCTGACGGTACATATAATACGGAACGTAACCAACGTTCTTGGCATTGACCTGAGCATAGTCAACACACTTACCGACAGTAGGATTAAAGGGAGAATATACGTCGCTCTCCTCCTTCAATATATCAGCTGCCTTCTTGACACAGAAGGTGTGATAGGTAACGTTCTCGGGCTTGAGTTTAAGTATGGTATCAACACTCTTCTGGAAGCTGGATGCGCTCTCACCGGGAAGTCCTGCGATAAGGTCGGTATTTATACATTTTATGCCGGCTTTTCTCGCAATATCATAGGCATTGAAAAATTGCTCTACCGTATGAGCTCGTCCTATCGTTTCAAGAACGGCATCGTTTAAGGTCTGGGGATTTATGCTGATACGCGTAACTCCCATATCATGGGCTAACTTCACCTTGTCATAGGTAACGGTATCAGGACGCCCCATTTCAAAGGTAAATTCACGAAGCTCGGAGAGATCTGCGTTCTCATTGATGGTAGAGAGAAGAAGCTCCATCTGCTCACAGTTAAGTATAGAGGGAGTACCTCCGCCCACATATATGGTAATTATCCTTTGATCGAGATCGCGAATAAGCTCGAGGGTCTGCTTGAGCTCCACAAGAAGCTTGGCTAGATAATCGGGTATCATAGACAAAAGCCTCTTTGTAGAGTAGGAAACAAAGGAACAATATGAGCATCTTGAAGGACAGAAGGGTATCGAGATATAGAGACTGCAGGTATTGTCCGAAAGGCTCTTGATTATCTTGTTCTCATTTCTTGCTATATTACCTAAAAGGGTTGCCTTCTTGGGATTTACGAAATACTGCTTAGTCAACACCGTCTTCATCTCTGTCACGGTAAGACCCTTATTGAGAAGATCTCGTGCTATCTTGGCAGGACGCACACCTGTAAGTATACCCCAGGAGGGAGATACCTTAAAGAATTTTTCACCCGCTTTAAAGAGTGCCACACCAACCGCAACCTTCTCTGTTCTGATCTTGGTATTGCGCTCGTTATAAGGCTCAGTATGCTCACAAGTAACACTCTTTTCGCCTATAGTAATAGTAGCTCTGGCATAGCTTCCTTCTTCGTTGGTTCTTTCGTATATATCTACTATAGGTGTATTTTCATCGGCCTCCTCATTCTCGGCAAATTTTGCACCGGGGAAAAAGACCATACAAAGTGTCTGCGCGTAAAATCTGTTAATATTACCGTCAATATTGACTATCATTTTAACTCCGCCTTTGCTGTGTGTAGAATTTGTATCTTTTAATAATGATTACTTTCTTTGGGACTTGGGCATTTTAAGAACCTCGCTGTCCATAACGATGGTAACAGGACCCATAAGCTGTGTTTCTATATGCATCTCTGCACCGAAAACACCCCTGCCTATCCTTTTTACCTTCTGTGAAACCAGTTCGCAGAAATACTCATAGAGCTTATTTGCCTCATCAGGCTTTTTGGCATTCATATAATCGGGACGGTTACCGTGAGCATAGTTGGCAAGGAGGGTAAAATTGCTGATAACGAGCATCTCCCCGTCAATATCGCATACCGAAAAATTCATCTTATCGTTATCATCGCAGAATATACGGCATTTGCATATCTTCTCAGCAAGAAGACGTGCATCCTCCTCGGTATCCTCTTTGCCTACGCCGAGCAATACCAAAAGTCCGTTCTTACATTCACCGGTTATTTCTCCGTCCACACGGCATGCCGCATAGGACACTCTCTGCAAAACAGCCTTCATCAGCCGAAACCTCTCGTAACATCATTAATGTTTTTAATACTCTTAAGCCTGGAGGTAATGCTGTTAACATGATCCAGATTTTTAGCATTAACCGTCAGATTTACTATTATATCGTTATTTCCGCTCTTCTGTGTGTTGATGGAAATAAGACTTACTCTCATATCGGCAAGCACCATGGTGATCTCAGCCAACAGAGAGATAGAATTATGTGCATGTATCTGAAGCATAGCCTCAAATACCGAATTGCTGATAAGATTAGCACCACGCTCCCAATGGGCACTTACCCATCTGCCGTCATATTCGGGCTTGGGGAGATTCATCTTAACGTTGGGACAGTCGAGCTTATGGATGGATACTCCGTAGCCCTTGGTAATAAAGCCGATAAGATCGTCACCGGGAAGAGGATTGCAGCAACGGGCAAATTTAACGCTGCAGCCGTCAACACCGTCTATAATGACACCACCGTTCTTTGTAGACTTGGAGGGCGATGCATTTTTATTGATCGAAGCTACATCAACAGGAGCTGAAGTTGTCTCAGGCTTAACGACACGGTCAAATTCATCCTTTAAGCGTACGGTTATCTTGTTCATGCTCAGACCACCGTATCCAAGAGTGCTGTAGAGGGTATCCACATCTTTGACACCTATGCGGCTTGCGATATTGGCAAGTATCTCGTTACGCTGCTCCTCTGTACAATGGCGATTGAACTTCTTGAATTCCTTATCTATCTCGGCCTTACCCATTAGGATATTCTCGGCCTGCTTTTCCTTCTTGAACCATTGTCTTATCTTGGTTCTCGCTTCACCTGTCTTAACTATCTTAAGCCAGTCACGGCTGGGACCCTTACCCGAATTTGAGGTAAGAATCTCAACGATCTCACCGTTCTGAGGGATACGGTCGATGGGAACGATCATTCCGTTTATCTTAGCACCTACCATTTTATTACCTACTGCAGAATGAATTGCATAGGCAAAGTCTATTACGGTAGAGCCCTGAGGAAGTGTTATAACATCTCCCTTAGGTGTGAACACGAAGGTCTCATCGTGGAATATATCGATCTTAAGGGTGTGCATAAACTCATCGGCATCCTTGGTTTCATCCTCAGCGTCGATGAGCTTAGCTACCCACTGGAGCTTCTGGTCGATGTCAGCCTTGGACTGAGCACCCGACTTGTATTTCCAATGAGCAGCGATACCGTATTCTGCGATACGATGCATATCCCAGGTTCTTATCTGTATCTCAAAGGGTACACCGTCACGTCCGATAACCGTAGTATGGAGTGAACGGTACATATTTGGCTTAGGAGTAGAAATATAATCCTTGAATCTGCCGGGAACGGAATTGAACATATCGTGCACTATACCGAGAACAGTATAGCATTCAAGCTCGGTGTCAACGATTATACGAAGAGCATAGAAGTCAAATATCTCCTCAAAATTCTTATTCTGTCCGAACATTTTCTTATAAAGGGAATAAACAGTCTTAACTCTTCCCTCAAGAGAATATTTCAGATTTGCTTCGTCTAATTTTTCAGCTATCTTCGTTCTTGCAGACTCTACAAAGTCACGGTTCTGACCATACTTTTTTTCGATATCGTCCTTGATCTGAGTATAACCTATAGGGTCAAGATACCAGAGAGAAAGGTTCTCCAGCTCCTGCTTGATCCTCTGCATACCGAGTCGGTGAGCCAGCGGTGCATAGACATACATCGTCTCAAGGGCGGTCATTCTCTGCTTTTCGGGACGCTTTGCATCAAGAGTTCTCATATTGTGGAGACGGTCGCAAAGCTTAATGAAGATAACGCGTATATCCTTGGACATGGCAAGGAACATCTTACGCAGATTCTCTACGTGCTCCTCCTCTTTATCCTCGAAGGGTATCTGAACAAGCTTAGTAAGACCGTCGACCAGCATGGCAACATCCTCACCGAATTCACGACGAAGCTTGGCAACATCCACCTTGGAGCCGCAGTCCTCAACGGTATCGTGCAATAATGCCGCACAGATAGAATCTGTATCAAGCTCAAGGGTCGCCACAATCTCGGCTACAGCGATGGGATGGTATACAAAGGGCTCTCCGCTGACACGGAACTGTCCCTCATGAAGCTCTGCCGCATAGAGGTAGGCCTTCTTTATCTTTTCTATATCGTACTGCTTTCCTGTCTTTTCAAGGGTAAAGAGCAGTTTTTTTATCGGAGTGTAGTTTTCTTCCATAATTACACTTTTTCCTGCTTTGATCTAAGACTTTTAAGTATGAGTGATTTGTCAAGGTTGACCTTACCTCTGACAAACTTAACTGTAATATTGTATTCTATATCATAATCTCCGTCATGACGGACAATCTCAAGAAGCTTCATCTCTTCAAATATATCGAGCATAAAGCGAAGCTTAATTCCGGGATTATCCCCCTTAACAGAGCATTCCGAGATAAGCTCTCTCAGAGAGAAATCTGCACTCTTTCCGCAGGTCTTTCTCTTGATATATGTATAAAGCAACGCAAATTCGCTTCGTGTGGGATATATGTCGTCCTCTATAGAATAGCGGGCACCATTGATTATCTCACGGTAACGCGTCTCATCCCTAGAGAGCTTATCCGTATATTCTATAGGTGCAAGAACACATTTAAGATTTAACTGAACGTTTCTGTGTTTTCTGTATTCGTTTATTTCAAGAGAGAATACCGCATCCACACGGTCTCCCACCGAAAATTCAAGGGATTCGGGTGAATGTCCGAAATAAACGGCAGCAAAGCACTTTTCATCCTTTTTAAGAATGATCCTGCAATGCTTATTATAGCCTATACCGTTGATCTCGGCAACATCGGCGTCGCATAAAACGAATAGGGGGGACGGATTTCCCGTACCGTAAGGCTCAAGCAGATAAAGCTCATCCGCCTGTCTTTCACATATGTCCTCAGGTTCAAGAACCAAATCTACAGTACATACGTTTTCACCAAGCTCTGTATCTATATGCTCAACGGCATATTTATTTATCTTTTCCTTGAATTCTTCAAATTTTGAACGCTCTACACTTAAACCCGCAGCAAGCTCATGACCGCCGTATTTTTCAAGACAGTCGCTGCAGGCAGAGAGGGCATCCACAAGATTCAAGCCCTTTACACTTCTGCCGCTTCCCTTACCCATTCCATCATCATCAAAGGAGATAAGTATGGTGGGAACACCGTATTTATCGGTAAGACGGGAGGCAACGATACCTATAACACCGTGATGCCAGTTTTCCTTGGCAAGAACAATAACGGGATTCTTCTTGAAGTCATAGTCAGCACTGATCATATCAGCCGCTTCCTTGGCGATGGCATTCTCCTCATCCTTACGCTGAGTATTTATATTACAGAGAAGCTCAGCTAACTCATCAGCCTTCTTCGCGTCATCACAGAGCATAAGCTCAACGGCTATAGATGCTTCGCTTAAGCGTCCCGCCGCATTTATTCTCGGTGCAAGGCTGTAACCTACGGTAGAGGAGGTTATACGAACCGATTTGTCGTTCTGTATAACTCCCGCCTTTTCGAGAAGAGCCTTAATTCCCACTCTCGTTTCCGTCTCTAACTTTTTCAGACCTATACTTACGATAAGTCGGTTTTCGTCACAGAGGGGCATTACGTCAGCTATGGTACCGGTAGCTATTAAATCCGCATATCTGTTGCAAATATAGGAAAATGCGTTACTGTCGCCGCTTACCCTCATTTGAAGAGCGGTTATAAACTTAAATACCACACCGACACCTGCAAGCTCCTTAAACGGATAAGTACAATCGTGACGCTTGGGATTTACAACGGCAACAGCCGTGGGTATGGCCGAATGGCACTCATGATGGTCTGTTACAATGGTTTCAAGCCCGAGAGATGTCGCATATTCGATCTCATCGCAGGCGGTGATACCCGTATCAACCGATACCATAAGATTATAACCGTCAGATGCTATCTTATCTACGGCAGATTTGCTGATACCGTAGCCCTCCCCCGTTCTGCTTGGAATATGAAAATCACAGCTTACTCCGATAGAGCAAAGATATAAATACAGCACGGATACCGAGGTAACTCCGTCAACGTCATAATCACCGTATATCATTACCTTCTCATGACGTTCACGGGCAAGCATGACCCTATCAACGGCCTTATCCATGTCCTTCATGAGATATGGATCGTGGAATACGCCGTCCTCTTTTCTGATAAACTGACCTGCACTTACGGCATCACGGTAGCCGCGATCGTAGAGCAGGCGCGCTGTCGCAGGAAGAACGTTCAGCTCAGCAACAAGCTCAGCTAAAAGCGTCTGATCGATATTATCTTCATTATGCAACTGCCATCTTCTTGTTGACATAAGCTGTTTCTCCTTTCATGAAATTGGTAAATATTATAAAAAATGATAGTTATTTCTTGATTTCAGTTATTCTGACAGCCTTTTTAGTGTTTTCCCGTCTGTCAGCGATAAAATATATTATAACATAAATCAGTATGAAAATGCAAGCACTTATTAAAAACCTTAACAATTTGCTAAAATCAAGCAATCCAAAAAGGTAATATGAGAGTCCGCAAAGCACTAACGGAAGTATAAAAACAAGTAATGCATAAAGCAGAATTAAAGAGGAACGGCTCTCAAGCACCACTAAATCCCCCTCCCTTGCTCCGACGGGATTATACGCGGTACAGCTTATCTTCTTTTTGCAATGAACACAGCCCTCCTGCTTCGAGCAGCCCGCACATCCTGAGGTCTGCATGACCTCTACCTCAGCATATTCACCCTTTATTACCGTCACCGTTCCCGTCTGCTTCATCAGTATTTCCTTTCATATTTTTCTATTATAGCACAGGCTATACGCAATCCGTCTGCCGCGGCACTGGTTATACCTCCGGCATATCCCGCACCCTCACCGCAAGGATAGAGATTCTCCGTTCCTACAGCACATAAGCGCTCATCACGCTTAATACGTATAGGTGCGCTCGTTCTCGTCTCAACACCGGTAAGAACCGAATCTCTGCAGGCAAAGCCCGAAAGACTTCTGTCAAAGGAGGTGATACCGAGACGGAGCATATCCGTGATATCCCTTGTAAAAAGCGTGGAGAGATCATAATCTCTTACCTTCCCGCCCATATAAGTCGGCTTGATTCTGTCCGGCTTAGTTAAAAGAGTGCCGTCAAGAAAGTCTCCTACGGTCTGAACGGGAGCATAATACTCTCCTCCGCCTGCATTAAATGCAGCTCTCTCAAGGCTCTCCTGATATTCAATGGGATCGTCTG
>SVTI01000071.1 GCA_015063855.1 Oscillospiraceae bacterium | reverse complement strand
AGCCCTGACAATGACGGATGAGTAGATCGCCATTTTGGCTAACTATCCGTAGAACGGCTTACTTTAATCAAACTTAAAGTTTCAGGTTGAGTTTGATTGCATTAAATAAGCTTTAATTATAATGATGTTCTACTCATCCACCGTTGCGACGGTCCCCCTTCTCTTGCTAGAGAAGGCAGGGGCTCGTGTCCTTCGTTTGCGAAAGACATTACGTTACATCAAATTGCTCGCTAAACTATAATTATTGCTTGTCTTATTTCGGGCATTGAAAAATCGATTACTGCTAACTCCAAGCCCGAAGCATATGGGTGAAGGGTGAAACCCTTCCAAGCCCGATTCTTGCCCGCGGGTGCTACCCGCTGAAGGGCAAAGCCCTTCTATATATAATAAAAAGGCTGTCGTGAAAGACAGCCTTTTATAATTCAAATTAATGAAGCACGCAACGCTCGGTATCCTTGTCGAAGATGTGAACTCTTTCCATATCGAATGCAAGCTTGATGGTATCGCCTGCTCTGGACTTGGAGTGAGAGGAAACTCTTGCAACAACAACCTGCTCGTCGATGGTGATGTAGAGGTGGATCTCAGCACCCATAAGCTCTGTGATGTCAACTGTGGTCTCAACAACAGCGTCGGGCATAGCGTCGATATATCTCTGCTCCTCGTGGAGAGACTCGGGACGAACACCGATGATAACGTCCTTACCGATGTACTCTGCGATTGCAGGGTTGGTAGCCTTCTCCTTAGGAAGCTTGAGGGAGTGCTCGCCGAATACTACGTAAACGTCGTCGCCTCTCTTCTCGAGGGAGGAGTTGATGAAGTTCATCTGAGGTGTGCCGATGAAGCCTGCAACGAAGATGTTGGTGGGGAAGTCGTAGAGGTTCTGAGGAGTGTCAACCTGCTGGATAAGACCGTCCTTCATAACTACGATACGGCTTGCCATTGTCATAGCCTCTACCTGGTCATGTGTTACGTATACGAATGTTGTACCAACCTTCTTGTGGATCTTGGTAAGCTCGGTTCTCATGGATGCACGAAGCTTAGCATCGAGGTTGGAGAGAGGCTCGTCAAGAAGGAATACCTTAGGCTCACGAACGATTGCACGTCCGAGCGCAACTCTCTGCTTCTGACCACCGGAAAGAGCCTTAGGACGGCGCTCAAGAAGGTGAGTGATGTCGAGGATTCTTGCTGCCTCTTCAACACGGCGCTTGATCTCATCCTTGGGAGTCTTACGAAGCTTAAGACCGAATGCCATGTTATCAAATACTGTCATATGAGGATAGAGCGCGTAGTTCTGGAACACCATCGCGATATCTCTGTCCTTAGGAGCGATGTCGTTAATAAGTGTGTCGCCGATGAAAAGCTCACCCTCGGTGATCTCCTCAAGACCTGCGATCATACGAAGTGTGGTGGTCTTACCGCAACCGGAAGGACCAACGAGAATAAGGAACTCCTTATCCTTTACTTCGAGACAAAAGTCGGATACAGCGGTAACGCCGCCGGGATACTTCTTATAAATGTGTCTGAAAGACAAACCTGCCATTTCTGTTTACCTCCGAAAAGATATAGTTTTCTATAATATTTTGATGTATATATTGTATCAGAAAATTACCAAAAATGCAAATAGTTTTTTCCCCAAAATAGCATCTCATACATTGTGCAATGTGCACAATTTCCTTTAACAAAATATTAAACCGAGAAAAATCACGCTTTTCCCGGTTCTAATATATTAGAAAGGCGGTATTGGATATCTAATACGGATGATGCAGTTCTCCCGCATCTTCTCAGTTTACCGCATTCGAGATAATACCAAAATACCCTGTGACAAGTGCTTTAGCGGGGAGGTTTTCGATCTTTTGAAGCAGAGGATCGTCCGCCAAGGTTTTTTGTGCATATTCAAAGGCCCTTTCGAGGTGTCCCGTGTTGTCACAGAAGGAAGCGACCTTGAAAGAAAATCCGCCGTGCTGACGCGCACTTCCGCTCTTATCGGGCAGAAAGTCACCGGGCCCGCGAAGCTCAAGATCTTTTTTGGATATTTCAAGACCGTCGTTGGTCTTGGTCATGACCTCAAGACGGGCTGCGGATACGGGATTTCCCGTATCAGAAACGAGGATGCACCAGGATTTATGTTGACCTCTGCCCACTCGTCCCCTTAACTGATGAAGCTGAGAGAGACCGAAGCGTTCCGCGTTCTCCACGATCATAAGCGTAGCATTCGGCACATTTACACCTACCTCTATGACGGTGGTCGAGACGAGCACGTCTATTTCGCCCTTTGCAAAGGCTGCCATGACCTCGTCCTTTTCCTTCGGCTTCATTTTTCCGTGCATAAGTGCGACCTTTACCTTTGGCATAAGCTTCTGCAGATTTTCTGCATACTCTGTGGCGTTCTTTAATTTCGGGGTGTTTTTCTCCTTTTCGGGATCGTAGTCGAGACCTACGAGTCCCTCGTCTTCCTCCGAATCTATGGCGGGACAGACTATATATGTCTGTCTGCCCTCAAGAGACTGCTTTTCTATAAAACCGTTCATTCTCTCGCGGTAGCTTTCATCAACGGTGAAGGTAGAGACCTTCTTTCTGCCGGGAGGCATCTCGTCGATATATGAAAGGCTCAGATCTCCGTACATGATAAGAGCAAGAGTTCTCGGTATCGGTGTAGCGCTCATTACAAGAATGTGGCTTCCCTTGCCCTTATCGCCCAGAGCCGCACGCTGCATAACTCCGAAGCGGTGCTGCTCGTCGGTTATTATAAGACCCGGCGCCTTAAACTCCACATCCTTGGTCAGAAGGGCATGAGTACCGATAATACAGTCTATACTGCCATCCTTAAGGCTCTTTTTGATGACTCTTTTTTGTGCAGCCGTGGTAGAACCGCAAAGAAGCTCGCAGCGTATACCCAATTTAGCAAATATTACTCCTAAATCGTTATAGTGCTGGGTAGCGAGGATCTCGGTTGGAGCCATAAGGGCGCATTGATAACCGTTTCTGACCGCCATAAACATGCAGGCGGCGGCACACATGGTCTTACCGCTTCCCACGTCTCCGCATATAAGTCTTGACATCCCCACACCGCTTTTGTTACACATATCGTTCTCAGCCTCGGCTATAACACGGCGCTGTGCGCCCGTGGGATCAAAGGGGAAGACCGAATAAAATTCCTCCATGTCTACCTTGGCGAATACGGGAGCGTTACCCTCCTTGGTCTTATTCTTTGACATGGATATGGCAAGGGCAAAGGTGTATAATTCCTCCCAGATAAAGCGTTTTCTTGCCGCCTCGAGCATTTCGTAGCTTGAAGGATTATGGATGGCACAGAGGCAGAAATTAAGGGACGGGATGCTGTGCTCCTCCACGATCCCGTAAGGGAGTATATCGGGCATTTTGTCCTTTTTTGCCACCTCTAAGGCGGCGGCGATGATCTTCGCCATATATTTCTGCGTAAGAGAGCCTGAGAGAGGATATATGGGGAAAAATTCGGGCAGAGGCTTCCCCTCAACACAAGGCTCAAAGGAGGGGGAGTTAAGAGACAAGGTGTTACCCTTACGGGATAGCTTACCCCAGAAACGATAATCCTCGCCTACGTTGAAAATTTTTGAAACGTAATTCTGATTAAAAAAGGTGATATTACACATCCCGCTCTCGTCAACGGCTGTAAACTTGGTCAGAGTCATACGGTTCTTCAGCGTTGCTGTCCTTGGCTGAGACGCTACGGTGAGAATAAAGGAAGCCGTGTCGCCGTCGTCCATTTCACCGAGCAATCTCACGTCGCCTCTGTGCTGATATGCACGGGGAAAGTGATAGAGCAGATCACGGATCGTATATATACCCATATTGGCAAGAGTAGCGGCACGCTTTTCTCCCACACCGGGAAGATAACGAACCGATGAAGCGGTATTTATATTTCCCATGTTTTCCTCCTTTCCCGATAATCGGTTATTTACTATTTATCATTCACCAAACAAGCGACAGTTAATTACAGTATGTCTTTCGAACACGAAGGCTACGACCCCTGCCGTCCCTTGCAGGGAAGGGGGACCGCCGCAGCGGTGGAAGAGTAGAGCATCACTTCGTCTGCCGATTATTTAATGCAACAGACTTCGATTGACTCTTTGTAGGTTTCAGCTCTTCGAAATTGACATTAAGCTTCTTTAATATATCCTTAAAAACACCGCTGAAATTAGTGTTGATCTCGTAGTTTGTATATCTGTATACGGTTAGTCCGAGCTTTCTTAAATCGTTATCCCTTGCTTCATCCGACTTTTTATGCTCGGGTAATTTATGTTGTACGCCGTCTATTTCTATCACGACACCCTTGTTCGGAATAAAGAAATCCACTATATAGTTACCTATATTTGCTTGTCTTTTGACCGGAAATGGAAGTCTGTACAGTATATCATAATGCACCTTCTTTTCCTCGGGCGTCATGTTTTTTCTTAATTTTTGGGCTATGGGTACTAATTTTTTGTTGTAGTTGTAAGACATATCATTCTCTGCTAATTTGATATTATTGGGGTGAGTGTGGTTACATTAAATAAGCTTTTGCTATATGATGCTCTACTCTTCCACCGCTGCGGCGGTCCCCCTTCCCTGCAAGGGACGGCAGGGGTCGTAGCCTTCGTGTTCGAAAGACATACTGTAATTAACTGTCGCTTGTTTGGTGAATCATGAATAGTGAATAATGAATAATGAATAGTGAATAGTGAAAAGATATATTACGAGGTGATTAAACAATGTGTATTAAAGATATGATAACAGATTCAAAAGATATGGTGATAGACAGAAGCGTGGATATACGCTTTGCCGTTGCCAAAAGAGGGGAACTTGACAAGCCGATAAAGACTATGTCGGTACACAGAAGATGTACCACCCCTCTATGGAAGATAATAGTATGGATCGCTGTCGGTGTATTGATATTTATAGTGCTCAAAAAAGCTAAGAGCAGAGCGGAAAATAACAGCTGATCTTACTGTCGAACGGATAGCTTTTTATTCAAAGACAGAGGAATAGGGCTTAATCTCAACATCAAACACGGGCTCGGCTACGGGTATATAGGTGATCGGAGCATAGGAATAATCTGAATGCAGATAACCTTTTTCGGTCACTTTAAAGCTATAACCGCCAATGTAGAATATACCGTTAAGAAATTCATATTCCCATTTGTTGGTGAGATATACCTCTTTTTCGTTTACCCGGTAGATGACCTGATAATACCGATCGTCAAGGAAGTGATACCATGTATTTTCATTTTCCGTATCCTGCCAGTAGCCCGTAACATCGAATTTATCGCCGTAATACAGCGAGGGAGTTAATGCTTTTTCATCAGGGACAGCAAACCTTTCAAGCTCAAGGTCGACTGCGCTTATAACAGCGATAACCTCGTCGCCGTATTCGTCCTCTATCACAATCTGCCCCGAATTAAAGGATAGATTCCAATCCCTGTAGACCTCTGTCGGAAGGGAGGAAGAATAGTCATCCAATGTAGCATAGAGCTCAATTTCATCCTTGCTTTCGTCATTATAGTCAAAGCAGCCGCGCATAAAGAAGAGAGTGTCGGGATAGGTGTCTGCGTAAACAAACCCGTAGCCGTATGAATATCCGTCCTCATATACGGGACCCTCAGACGGCATCTCTAATGCTTCGGGATAACCGTCTTTATCAAGTCTGTAGAGATGACAAAGAGAAGAAGTCTTCGAGTTATGTTGGTATATTGAGTCGCTTCTATAGATAGAAAGTAGTTGCTCGCCGTTGAATTCAGTTATCGTGTACCCGTAAAATTCGGGTGTTGTCTCTTCGGATATGAAGATATATCTCAATTCATCGGGAACAAGGGAGGCATCCTTGGTCTGAATAGCCGTTTTACAGCTTTCGATCAACGCATCCAAGCCCTTAACCGGGATATATTCCTTTTCTTTTTCCTGCTCCTTCACAGCTTCCTGTTTAGCGGAGGTGACATCATTATTCTTTGAGGAAGCTTTCTTTTTGGCGCATCCTGTTAATGCTGATAATGTTAGTATCGTCAAAATTAACGCAACAAATCTTTTCAACATAGCTTCTCCTTATTTCGCATCATACCAGCTTGCACCCATATTTGCTTCAACCGAAAGGGGTACCCTGGTCTCATAGGCATTTTCCATTTCGTGTACAAGTATCTCCATAGCCTTATCCGCATCGTGAAGGGTTGCTTCCACTATCAGCTCGTCGTGTACCTGAAGTATCAGGTGTGCGTCGGGCAGTTCTTTTTTCAGACGGTCGGCAGTATTTATCATGGCGATCTTGATTATATCTGCAGCAGTACCTTGAATAGGGCTGTTCATGGCGACCCTTTCACCGAATTTGACAAGGGTCTTCTTCTGCGAGGTAAGTTCGGGGATATACCTCTTTCTGCCCATGAGGGTGGTGACAAAGCCCTTTTCGCGTGCTTCCTCAACCACGTTTTTAAGATAAGCATCAATGCCGGGATAGGTGTCGAGATAGCCGCGGATATACTCACCTGCGCGCTTCTTGGTAACTCCTATATCCATGGCAAGAGAGTAGTCTCCTATGCCGTAAACTATACCGAAGTTCACCGCCTTTGCTCGCTTACGGAGCTCACTTGTCACAGCCTCCGGGAAAACTCTGAATACCTGTGAGGCTGTAAGGGTATGGATATCAATACCCATCTCAAAGGCCTCGGTCATGGTCTCGTCTCCCGATATTTCTGCCAGGAGACGAAGCTCTATCTGGGAATAGTCGGCATCTATGAGAACGTGATTCGAATCTGTGGGAATAAAGTATTTGCGCAGCTCTCTGCCAAGCTCTGTTCTGACGGGAATGTTCTGAAGATTTGGCTCGGTTGAGGAGAGTCTGCCCGTAGCGGTTATAGTCTGGTTGAAGGTAGTGTGTATCTTTCCTTCGGAATCCGCAACGTTGAGAAGTCCTATGGCATAGGTCGAATTTAATTTTGAGATCTGTCTGTATTCAAGGATCTTATCAATTATCGGATGATAGGGACGCAGCTTTTCAAGGACCTCTGCATTGGTAGAGTAACCGCTCTTGGTCTTCTTGAAGGTCGGCAGCTCAAGTACCTCAAAGAGTATCTCTCCAAGCTGTTTGGGCGAATTGATATTAAAGCTCCTTGTGGCAAGCTCATATATATCCTGCTCAAGCTCGTTTAAGCTTTCGGTAAGCATCGCACCGTATTCCTTCAAGCCCTCGGTGTCGACCTTGAAGCCCTGTCTCTCCATATCGCAGAGAACTCTTGCAAGGGGAAGCTCTATTTCATAAAAAAGTCTTCTTTCCGCATCCTCCATACGCTCGTCAAGAACCTTGTAGAGCTTATAGAGAGCCATTGCTTCGCCCGTAGCATCGTCAAAGGAGCCACCGAGATAGGCTATCGCAACGTCCTGCGCCTTATACATACGCTCGGAGGCGTTAAGCACGTAGGCGCAGAGCATAATATCGAATGAGATGTTTTTAGGCTCTATACCCATATCGAGAAGGGTATGACGCAGTGTCTTTGAGTCAAAGACTGCTATCTTAGCCTCCGAGGTAAAAAGCTTTTCTAAAATTTCCTTATTATATACAGAGAAATACACCTTGTTCGCATCGGATATATAAGCCTTTTTTGAATCCATGGTAAAGGAATATTCGCCACCGACGGCAATTTCGCTTATATCCGCAACCTCCTCTGCCTCACAGCAGAGCGACTCGGCTTTGGGAGTGAAATCCAGCCTTGACAGCATTGCCGAGAATTCAAGACGGGTCAGAAGCGCCGCCAATTCCTCGGTCTTAAAGCCGTTATACGCTATATCGTCAAGAGTAATATCAAGAGGGACATCGCAGTTTATTTTAGCAAGGAAACGGGACAGATAAGCATTGTCCTTACCGTCACGAAGCTTGGTCTTGACACCCTTGGTAAGTTCGGAGCCTTCAAATTTTTCATAGAGATTTTCAAGATCGTGATATTCCGAAATAAGCTTAAGAGCCGTTTTTTCTCCTATACCCGCAACACCGGGGATATTATCCGAGGAGTCACCCATAAGAGCCTTGACATCCACGAATACGTCGGGAGTAACTCCGTATTTTGCAACGAAAGCATCTGTATCGAAGGTCAGAGTATCGTTATTCGTAGCTAAAAGGATATTGGTATTATCATCTATAAGCTGAAGCGAGTCGCGGTCTCCCGTAAGGATGTAGCTGAATATACCCTCCTTTGAAGCCATCTCTGCAAAGGTACCGAGAATATCGTCTGCCTCATAGCCTTCAAGACTGACGGTGTGAAGTCCCATCGCCTCACAGCACTGCTTGGCATAGGGTAGCTGCTGTGCCAGTTCATCGGGCATACCGTGACGGTTGGCCTTATAGAGGTCGTATTCCTTATGGCGGAAGGTAGGTGCTTTAAGGTCGAAGGCAACTGCGGCATAATCGGGCTTGTACTGCTCTAATTTACCCCAGAGTATGTTCGTCATTCCGTAGACTGCATTGGTGGGAAGTCCATCCTTGGTTGAAAGCGGGCGGATACCGTAGAAGGCTCTGTTAAGTATTGAGTTTCCGTCGATGACTAATAATTTTTTCATTGATAAGATTGCTCCGTTTCTTATACTATAATATATTATTATACACCAAAATTACAACGATGTAAATATCCGAGGCGGAATTTGAATGAATTTCTGTTGTTATTTCAAAATACAAATTTGCAATTTTACACAAATTTTATCATTGGTTATTATTGACTTTTGGATAAAATTGTGGTATCTTTAATATATACGAATCAAATTATACATATAATATTAAAAAATACACAAAAGAAAGGAAAAAGCTATGTCCACAAAGTTCTCAAAGTCGCTTTTAGCGATAGTGATGGTAATGTCGATGCTTCTTTCGATAGCTCCCTTCGGAATGATGAGCTCCGCTGAAGAAGCCGAGACTACTGTTACGACCGAAGCAAGCTCGCCTGCTGCCAGAGAATTCAATCACATCGTCGCAGATGGTGATATATCCGAATTCGGCTATCAGGCAATGAAGACCGTTGATAACAACGGTAACGATGTTAAGCGTAAAAGTGCGGTTATTTCTGACCGCGATATCGCGAAGTCTACCCTTGCAGGTGATTATCCCGCAGAGTACAATTCGCTCGGTGTAGTCAACTCTGTCGGTACTCCCATCATAACTCCCATCAAGGACCAGGGTTATTCGGGTAACTGCTGGGCATTTGCTCACATTTCCCTTGCGGAAACCGCTTATATCCGCAAGCAGGAAGTTGAAACTGTAGATTTCTCCGAGGCTCACCTTGCATATTTCTCATGGAACTCCAGAACCAGCGACCCTAACGATCCCATGTGGGTTGACGGTATGATCGAGGCAGACCCATACAATCAGGGCGGTAACGTATACTTTGCAGGCGGATGCCTTGCAAGATGGTCAGGTCCCGAGCATGAAGGTTATCTTCCTCCTGTCAACTGGTACGGTGCTTACGCCCGTGTAGGTTATAGCGAAAATATGCGTTATATTTCCGAGGCGCATATTACCTGCTCTGTAGAGCTTAATCCCAGGAACATTGCGGCTACCAAGGATGCCATCATGAATTACGGCAGCGTTCTTGCCGACTATTATTCTACATCCTACGGTTATAATTATCTTCCCAATGCAGTTGCGTTCTATCAGAATATATACGACAGCTTCAACCACGAGGTTGTTATCGTTGGTTGGAATGACAATTTCTCAAAATGGAATTTCAACGGCAATATGGTACCTCCCGGTAACGGTGCATGGCTTGTTAAGAACAGCTGGGCTCCCGACTGGGGTAACGGCGGCGGTTATTTCTGGATGTCCTATTATGAAAGATCTCTTGTAAGTGCAAGAATAATTGATTTTGACCCTATCAATGTTGCCGACAATAACTATTCTTATGACGGTGACTGGGCTAACGGTCTTACATATTTCTGGTTCCCTGATTTCGGACCAAGCCATCCCATCCACACAGCTAATGTGTTTACCGCTAAGAGCGATGAGACACTTACCGAGGTAGGCTACTACTCTCTTAATACTTTAGGTCAGCTTACCGTCAGAGTTTATGTTGATCCCAATGAGGGCGATCCTATGTCCGGTACCTTCTCCTCAGGTCTTGTTACAAATGTGGGCGAGGGCTACTATAATATTAAGCTTAACGATCCCGTTCAGCTTAAGGCAGGTCAGAAATTCTCCGTGGTTATGGAGATGATCAACCTTGTAGGCGGTCAGTACAGCTATGCAGTTGAAGAGATCAACGGCGACAGAGCAACAGCACTTCCCGGTCAGACCTATTATCTCGATCCCGAAGAAAAGATCTGGTATCCCGATAAGTGGAATGCGATTATTAAGGCTTTCACGGTTTCCAAGGAGGTTGACAAGAGCGACCTTATCCGTATGGTCGAGGTATGCGATGAATTTGATATCGGTACAGAGGTACACTACTATAACGAAGCAGTAAGATTGATAAATGATGAAAACGCAGGTGGTCAGGAAGTAAGAAATGCTTATAAGCGTCTTCTTGAGTTCTATCGCGGTCAGGTAGGAAACTCGGGCTTCATTAAGTTTGATCCCATTCTTCCTGCGGATGAAGTTCCTGAAACTATCTCTTATCGCGGCGGTCAGGCGGTTATTCCCGAGGTTACTCCCGAATTTGAGGGCTGGGCATTCGTGGGTTGGAGTATTTCCGGTCAGGCAGATATATACTTTAAACCCGGTCAGCTTGCTACTGCACTTCCCGGCGGTGACATCACCCTTAAGGGTGTTTGGAGAACCTCCAATGCCGACGGCAGACTTCCCACCGGAGGATATTATACCGTTTACTACCATGCTAACGGTGGTAAGTGGGCAGAAAATGACAATTCTACATTAAAGATACCCAACACACAGTTCGGTCAGATGCAGTTCGCTCAGCAGTTCAATTTCCCTGCAGAGACAGCGACTCTCTACCGCGACGGCTACAGACTTCATACCGACCTTACAGATATGACTGTAGTTGAATTCCGTTCGGGTGACGGTAAGGGCAATACTACATACAACGATCCCGAGCACGGAAACGGCTATGAATATGAGCTTTACCCCAACGGCTATAAATCCAGTGTATTTATGGTAAATACCGACCGTGTTCCTTACGGTAAGAACGTGTTCGTATATGCTTGCTGGGATCCGATCATAACCTATAATCTTAACGACGGCTCCGAGGTTATTCAGGACTTCAATTATATTACCGACGGTGATGAGTACACTCTCCTTTCCGAGGGCGGCTACACCAGATATTCTTCATCTTCTGAGCTTAATGCCGATTTCAGAGAGGTAGACGATAAGAACACTCTTATCCCCAACCGTGAAGGCTATAACGGCAGAACCGTGATCCCCTCTAAGGTCGGATATCTCCTTGCAGGCTGGAACACTAAGGCTGACGGCACAGGTACATTCTATGCTGCAGGCGAAGAGATCGATGTGACCGAGCCTATCACCCTTTATGCTATGTGGATGCCTGAGGGCGATCATGAGCATGAGTATATTGCAGTAACTACTCCCGCTACATGTACCGAGGACGGTGCTACCGTTTATACATGTATCTGCGGTGACAGCTACAGCGAAGTTATTCCCGCTACCGGTCATGCATGGGGCGAGTGGAGAATAATCAAGGAAGCTACGGTATTTGAGGACGGTGAGGAACGCAGAACCTGTAATAACTGCGGAGCTACCGAGAGTAACATCCTTCCCGCAACCGGTTATGTAACTCCCGCTGAGGTTACTGTAAAGGATATGACAGTAAGCATTACAAACGCATCCGATGTTAAGAGCGTTAAGTATGCAAAGGGTACATATATTTCCCTTGAGGCACTTGAAGAGGCAGGAGCTGTTACAATAGCAAACGTTGCGGCAGGTGCAGTTGATAACGTATACTCCCTTGACGTTGAGGAGGAAGGAACGTATACTTTCTGGGTACAGATGATTGACGGCAGAGCATTCTTCAACCTCGTTGAGGCAAAGAAATCTGTTGAGCCCGAAGAATCCGAGATTACAGCAACAGCAGACGGCGCAGTAGTAACAATCAGCGGTCTTACCGCAGATGTAAAGGATGTATTCATCGCTCTCGGTGAATATGATAATTATTCTGATGTAAACACCAATAAGCTTGTAAGACTTACTCAGAATAAGCTCAACGGCGCAGAATCTTATGATTACACCGTTAATGCAGGCGGCGTATTTACAGTACTCGTTCGTTACAACGACGGTACAATGAAATTCGTTTACGTTACAGTTGACGTAGTAGAGCCTACAATGTCTGCAGACGGTCTCCGGATCACAGTTACAAATCTTGAGGGTGTTAAGGTTATCAGAACCGCATACGGTACATACAAGACCGCGGCACAGATCAAGGCAGCAGAAGGCTCCAGAGCATTCACCGCAAAGGGCGTACTCAAGGGCGTTGACGAATATACCATTCAGTACAGAGATAACGGTACCGCTACAATAGCAGTATGC
>SVTI01000070.1 GCA_015063855.1 Oscillospiraceae bacterium | reverse complement strand
TCAGGTGACCCCCAGTGGGTAACAGAGGCTATCGGCGGTGTTGCTATCGACGGCCGTCATATGGTCACAAAGATGTCTTACAGATATCTCCACACCTTAAAGAACCTCGGTCCTTCCCCCGAACCTAACCTTACTGTTCTTTGGTCTGTAAATCTTCCCAAGAACTTCAAGAACTACTGTGCTAAGGTTTCTATTGAATCCTCCTCCATTCAGTACGAGAACGATGACCTTATGCGTTTTACCCATGGTGATGACTACGCGATAGCATGCTGCGTATCTTCCATGCGTCTCGGTAAGGAAATGCAGTTCTTCGGTGCAAGAGCTAACCTTGCTAAGTGTCTTCTCTATGCTATCAACGGCGGTGTAGATGAAATCTCCAAGAAGCAGGTTGGTCCCGAATTTAAGGCTATCACAAGCGATTACCTTGATTACGATGAGGTTATGAAGAAGTTCGATGCAATGATGAGATGGCTTGCGGAGGTTTATGTAAACACCCTCAATGTTATCCACTATATGCATGATAAGTATTGCTACGAGAAGCTTCAGATGGCTCTTCACGATAAGAACGTTACCCGTTGGTTCGCAACAGGTATCGCAGGTCTTTCCGTTGTGGCTGACTCCCTTTCTGCTATCAAGTATGCAAAGGTTAAGGTTATCCGTGATGAGACCGGTCTTGCGGTTGACTATGAGGTAGAGGGTGACTTCCCCAAGTACGGTAACGATGATGACCGCGTTGACTCTATCGCATCCGATATCGTTCACCTTTTCATGGAGCATATCAGAAAGAACCACACCTACCGTAACAGTATTCCCACCACCTCCATTCTTACCATTACATCTAACGTTGTATACGGTAAGGCAACAGGTGCAACTCCCGATGGACGTAAGGCAGGCGAAGCTTTCGCTCCCGGTGCTAACCCCATGCACAGAAGAGATACAAACGGTGCTGTAGCATCTCTTGCTTCAGTTTCCAAGCTTCCCTTCAAGGATGCACAGGACGGTATATCCAACACCTTCTCTATCATTCCCGGAGCACTTGGTAAGGAAGACAAGATCTTCGCAGGTGATATCGATGTAGATCTTGAGTGCTGCGGCGGAGCATGCTTCTCTCCCACACTTTTTGAAAGTCTTGATATTGATGAATAAGAGGTAAATAACAATGAATGCAACACAGAATCAGATAGATAACCTTGTAGCTCTTCTTGACGGTTATGTACAGAAGGGTGGCCATCACCTGAATGTTAACGTATTTTCCAAGGAGACACTTCTTGACGCTCAGGCTCATCCCGAAAACTATCCTCAGCTTACAGTACGTGTAAGCGGATACGCGGTAAACTTCATTAAGCTCACAAAGGAACAGCAGGACGAGATTATTTCGAGAACATTCCACGATCAGTTCTGATGAAGGGAAATGTTCATTCGATAGAGTCCTTCGGTACTGTAGACGGACCGGGTATACGGCTTGTAATTTTTATGCAAGGTTGTCCTCTTCGCTGTAAATATTGTCATAACCCCGACACCTGGAAGATGGGACAGGGGGACACAAGGCAGACCGAGGAAATAATCGCTCTCTTTAAGAAAAACCGTTCCTTCTATTCGAATGGCGGTATCACAGTTACAGGCGGAGAGCCTCTTTTGCAGATCGAATTTGTAACAGAGCTCTTTCGTTTGGCTAAGGCAGAGGGTATTCATACCTGCCTTGATACCTCGGGGATCACTTACAGAGAAAATGATCCCGACTTCGATGAGCTTATTAAATATACAGATCTCGTTATGCTTGATATAAAGCATATAGACAGTGCCTGTCACAAGGAACTTACGGGAAGTAATAATTATAAGATACTCGCTTTTGCACGTTATCTTGATACTAAGGGTATTCCCGTATGGATAAGACACGTGGTTGTGCCGGGTATTACCGACAAGAAGGAATACCTTCTTGAACTCGGGAGATATATCGGAACACTTTCAAACGTTAAGGCTCTTGACGTTTTACCCTATCATACCATGGGAGTTTCTAAATACCGGGAACTCGGTATGAAGTATCCCCTTGCAGGATTAGAGCCTATGTCTACACGTGGTGCCGTGGAGGCTAAAAAGGTTATCCTTGCAGGTTATAGGGAAAAGAAGGCAGAGATCTCTTCTCGTAAATAAATGCTTCGGCATTATAAATCGAATATATTAAGTATACAGAGAACGAGTCATGTGATTCGTTCTCTGTTTTCTTTTGTGATTTTTAAATACCTCTTGACAAATAATACTATGCATGATATAGTATAATGTGAAAGGGGGTATATAATGGATAATCAAATGAAAAGAGGCCTGCTTGACGTATGCGTACTGGCGGCAATCAAGGATGAAGATTCTTACGGCTATAAAATTATTAAGGATATCAAGCCTTACGTAGAGATATCGGAATCTACACTTTATCCTATTCTTCGACGTCTTGAGGCGGCACAAATGCTTACCGTACGTTCTGCTGAGCATAACGGGAGATTAAGAAAGTACTATCATATCACCGATGCGGGCATTTCCCGTATCGAGGATTTCAAAAATGAATGGGGCGAAATGATATCCATTTATAAATTTATCACAAAGGAGGAGAGTACTGATGAATAAAGCTGAGTTTTTAGCATTATTGAAGAAGGAACTTAACGGCTTACCCGAGGATGCGGTTGATTCGACTATCGAGTATTATTCAGAGATCTTGGATGATCGAATAGAAAGCGGAGAAAGCGAGGATGAGGCAGTTTCGTCAATGGAGAGCGTTGAGGAGATAGCTTCCCGGACTATGGCTGAAATACCTTTATCGAAATTGGTACGTGAAAGGGTGAGGCCGAAGAAAAAAATTGGAGCTTTAGCTCTTACACTTATAATTCTCGGTTCTCCAGTCTGGCTTTCTCTCGGAATTGTGACTGTTTCGGTTATTATATCCGTGTATGCGGCATTGTGGAGCTGTGTGATCTCCTTGTATGCTGTTTTCGTTTCGGTTGCCGCAGTATCGGTATACGCACTCTTTTCTGTAGTTTATTCGTTTTTAAAATTGGGAGAAGCTCAGGGTGTTTTATGGATAGGCGGTGCTCTTGTGTGCGCGGGATTCTCGATCTTACTCTTTGTCTTATCTAATCTATCCGTTAAGGCGATGGTCTTCTTAGGCAAAAAAATGTGGTTTTGGATCAAATCCTTGTTTGTAAGAAAGGAGGATAAATGATGAAAAGAAAATTATGGATAATTATCGCCGTATCTATGATATTAGTTGGTACTTTACTCTTTTTCGGAGCGTTTTCTGCCCTTGATTTTGATTTCAAAAAGCTTTCAAACGAAAAAATTGAAATCAACCGTCAGAATATAGAGGAGAACTTTGACAGTATCGTCGTCAATGATGACGTCAGTGACATTAGAATAGAGAAGAGCAGTAACGGGGAATGTGTTATCGATACACAGGTTACCGATAATTATAAGTTAAGCTGGTCTGTGAAAAACGGTACTCTCGATATTTTGCACACTGACAGCAGAAAGTGGTATCAACGAATAGGCATCTTTAATTTTTCGAACAGTATGTCTCTTACTCTTTATCTTCCCGAGGACGAATATGACAGTCTTACAATAGACAGCAATACCTCGGATATCAATATTTCAAACAAGCTTTCCTTCAACAGCGTGGATATCAAGTCTTCAACAGGTGACACGGATATGAGCGCCTCTGTTAAGGGAGAATTCAGATGCGAGCTTGATACGGGAAGGATAAATTTAAATAAGGCTGAAATCGGATCGGCAGAGCTTATTACTTCTACCGGTGATATAAGAATAAAATCGACAGATATAGAAGGCAGCTGCCGTATAACCACAGATACAGGTGATTTAATAACCGACGCATTCAACGTAGGAAAACTGTATGCCGAGAGTACAACCGGCAGCAAAGAGCTTTACTATACCATAGCGGAGAAGCTTATGGTTTTAAGGTCTTCTACGGGTGATGTATTCTTTGATGAAAGTGATTCGGAAAGCATAGAGATCGAGACCTCTACGGGAGACGTTGAAGGTGTGCTTCTTACTTCGAAGGTATTTATTACCGAAACGTCAACAGGAGATATTGATGTTCCCAAGAGTGCTAAGGGAGCTCTCTGTGAGATAAAGACGGATACCGGCGACATATCTGTTAAGATCAAATAATCTTGACAAGTTATGAAAAGAATGCTATAATAAAAGCTCCGTGAGGGAGTAGTAACCGTCATTGACGGAGCATGTCAACAATCTCGTCCGAAAGGTCTGGCTTGCTTTAATTTGCGAGACTCACGTATTGCATAGGCTGTACGTGGGTAAAATATGTATTATAGTCCCAAGTGCAGAAATGCGCTTGGGATCTTAATATATACGGAGTAATAAAGAATATGTGGAATACCTCATTTTTTATAAGCAGTATAATGTTTGGCATAGGTCTTGCCATGGATGCATTTTCTGTATCGGTGGCAAACGGACTTAACGAACCGAAAATGAAACATCGTAAGCAGCTTCTTATAGCCGGCATCTTTGCTGTCTTTCAGTTTGCCATGCCGCTTCTCGGTTGGTTCTGTGTACATAATTTAGCACGTGTCTTTAAGGTGTTTGAACGCTTTATACCCTTCATAGCCCTCGGACTTCTGCTTTTTATAGGCGGTAAGATGCTTGTAGAGGGCATGCGCGGTGAGGAAGAAGAGAAATGTGACCAATGCGGACTGCTCTGCTTCTCCGCGTTGATAATACAGGGAATAGCGACCTCAATAGATGCTCTGTCTGTCGGATTTACCACGGTCGATTATAATTTCCTTATGGCATTAGTATCTGCTGTAATAATAGCTGTTGTAACATTCTTTATCTGTATGGGCGGACTCCTTTTAGGTAAGCTCATAGGCTCAAGATTTCTTGGAGGAAGCTCGATATTCGGTGGATGTATCCTTATATTTATCGGAATCAAGATATTTATTGAAGGAGTTTTTATTAAATAAGACGGCAGATTCCTTCATGAGAAAAATTCTGTAATTTAAAAAAATCACCCAAGGGCAGCTATTGCTTGTAACCTTGGGTCATATGCTATTATAGGCTCGGAGGTGTTTAAATGAATATAATAGAAACACGTAAGCTTACAAAATATTATGGGAAATTACGAGGTATCGAAAATGTCGACCTTACCGTACAGGAGGGGGATTTCTTCGGCTTTATAGGTCCTAACGGAGCAGGTAAATCTACTACTATCAGAACATTGCTCGGACTTGTGGCAAGAAGCTCCGGGGAGGCTTATATCTTCGGCAAGGATATCACGGCATATAAAACAGAAATATTGGCGGATATAGGTTACCTCCCCTCCGAGACCTCGTTCTATTCGGGGATGAAGGTGAAGGAGATGCTTTCCTTCGCCGCTAAAATGAGGGGACGTGAATGTACATCTTATGCCAAGGAGCTTTGTGATCGCTTGGAGCTTGATATGAATAAGAAAATCGATGAGCTTTCTCTCGGAAACCGTAAAAAAGTCGGTATTGTATGCGCTTTACAGCATGAACCCTCTCTCTATATTCTTGATGAACCCACAAGCGGTCTTGATCCCCTTATGCAGAGGGAATTTTACAGTATATTAAGGGAAAAGAATGAACAGGGTGCAACCGTTTTCCTCTCCTCGCATATACTCTCCGAGGTGGGAAGATACTGCAGGAATGCCGCGGTAATAAGAAGCGGAAGTATTCTCGTTTGCGACAGCGTAGAAAAGCTCGGTCATACAGGTGTGAAGCGGATAACACTACGAAAAGCGGCAGAAGGTGTTTTTATCAAAAATGCAAGAGATATTAAATATGAAAATGAAACAATAAATTTCCTTTATAGCGGAGATGTAAAGCAACTTTTGAGTGAGCTTGCTTCGATAGATTTTGAGGATATTAGTATTACCGATCCCGAGCTTGATGAGGTATTTATGCACTATTATGCAAAGGAGGAAATGTGAGATGACTCTTTATCTGCATGAATTAAAAAGAAACAGACTTTCTCTTATTATATGGAGTACCGCTATATCCTTTATGCTCGGTGTATGCGTTCTTATTTATCCCGAAATGTCGGGACAGATGAACGAGATGAGCGCCTTGTTTTCGGATATGGGAAGCTTCACGGCAGCGTTTGGCATGGATAGACTTAATTTCGGTGAATTTATGGGATATTTCGGTGTCGAATGCGGTAACTGTCTCGGCATCGGTGGTGCGCTGTTTGCGGCTCTTACTGCGATAACCGCATTGTCAAAGGAAGAGAAAAACGGTACAGCCGAGCTTCTTTTGACCTTACCCGTGTCGAGAGCTGAAATAGTAACAGGTAAGATTTTGGCGGTTGTCACACAGATCGTTATAATGAACGCTTGTGTTGCCGTTATTACTCTTTTATCTGTTGCTGTAATAGGTGAAGAAATAGAGCTTGGTACGTTTATGCTTTTGATTCTTGCATATCTTATTATGCAGCTTGAGGTAGCCGCAATCACCTTTGCCATATCTGCTTTTATCAGAAGGGGAGGTGTCGGTATAGGTCTTGGTACGGCTCTGTTATTCTATTTCATGAATATAATCGCCAACCTTAGCGAAAAAACCGAATTTTTGAAATATATAACCCCTTTTGGCTATACAGATTCCGCCGATATAATCACGGATAAAGCACTTGAGCCTACCTATATTGTTATCGGCATAGGTGTTGCTCTTGCTTCTGTTGTCATCGCATATTGCAAATATACAAAAAAAGATATACTTTAATCAAAAAAGGTCGCTTATGCGACCTTTTTGCAATTACATTTAATGAATTCACGCCATTAATTGAGCGATGGTTCCGGGGATATCGGAAGATCCGAACACAGCGGAGCCTGCAACGATAACATTTGCGCCGGCATCCTTTACGAGCTGAACGTTCTTGGGGGAGATACCGCCGTCAACCTCAAGCTCGATATCTTTGCCCGATTCCTTGATCATGGTATCGATCGCTCTGATGCTGTCAAGGGTTGCAGGTATAAAGGACTGACCGCCGAACCCCGGTTCAACCGTCATAACGAGTATGAGGTCTACCTTGTCGAGGTACTGTTTTACTATCTCGGGCTTGGTATTCGGCTTAATGGAAAGACCTACCTTCTTACCGTTAGCCTTGATCTTATCGATTGCGGCATTAACATCAAAGGTGCTCTCTACGTGGATGGTGATAAGGTCAGCTCCTGCCTTTGCAAACTCATCTATGTAACGGATGGGATCTGTTATCATGAGATGAACGTCAAAAACGAGGTTAGAGTTCTTACGGATAGCGGAAACTATGCAGGGACCGAGAGTGATGTTAGGTACGAAGATTCCGTCCATTACGTCGATATGAAGGTACTGTGCACCGCCGTCTTCAACTTTTTTGATCTCGCTCTGAAGGTTTGCAAAATCGCAGGCGAGGATCGAGGGTGAAACTTTTATCATTTTATTTTCCTCCGAAAAAATTTATTGTCTTTTAAATATCCCTGTTCAGGGTACAAAATATAGTTTTTTGTATTGTATATTTCAGGTTTTTTAATTAGGGTGGAGCCCAACCTTGTGACCGATAGTCTGTCGGCACATATTATATTAACGTAGGGCGGAGAAATTAAGGCAAGGAAGTTTAAAGCAAGGGACGTATACAGTCCGACGCTTTTACTTCTCCGCCTTTATATAGATTGGGGGACTGCAGATGCGGTCTCCTTTTTGTATATAAGCGTCACACAATGAACGGCTATACCCTCGAGAGCACCGGTAAATCCGAGCCCTTCCTCGGTTGTAGCCTTGACGCTTACTCTGTCAATGTCGATTCCCAAAGTCATGGCCAAATTTTTACGCATATTATCTATATGCGGTGCCAACTTAGGCTTCTGTGCAATAACGGTAACGTCTACGTTTGAAATATTGTAGCTGTCGATTATATTTACGACCTCGGAAAGTAGCAGTATGCTGTCCGCACCCTTATATTTGGGATCTGTATCGGGGAAATACTTGCCGATATCACCAAGTGCCGCTGCTCCGAGAAGCGCGTCGCTTACCGCATGACAGAGTACGTCGGCATCCGAGTGCCCCAACAGCCCTCTTTCATATTCTATTTCAACACCGCCGAGGATAAGCTTTCTGCCCTCAGCAAATTTATGCACGTCATAGCCGTGTCCTATTCTGAAATCATTCATATTCATTTACTCCTCGTTTTAAGAGAATTTCTGCTATGTGGATGTCCTCGGGTGTTGTTATCTTGATATTTTTATATCCGCAGTCTACCATTTTCACCTTTGCGCCGATATATTCAACAAGTGAATTATCATCGGTTGCCTCAAATCCTTTTTTCAGTGCATAGAACGCAGCTGCACGGTAAAGATCTGCCTTGAAGGTCTGGGGTGTCTGTGCATAATAGACATTATTTCTGTCCGGGGTAGAGGAAACAAACCCCTTTTCGTCAACTATCTTGACAGTGTCCTTGGCCGGAGCGGCGGCACTTGCCGCACCGTATCTTTCTGCTTCGCGAAGAACCTTGGTTACCGCATCGGGGGTTACAAGGCATCTTGCCGCATCATGAATGGCGACGAAATCGCACCTGTCGTCGATGGCTTTGAAACCGTTGAGCACCGATTCCTGTCTTGTCCTTCCACCGCACACCACCGCTTTTATTTTCTTGAAGCCGTAACTTCGGATAAACAGATTGTATATGCCGATCTCGTCCTTTTTAGCTACTATAACAATCTCCTTTATATCCGGACAATTCTCGAAAACAGTGATTGTACGAACCACTACCGGTACACCGTCTATTTTCATCATCTGCTTGGTTGTGTCGCTTCCCATACGGTTTCCGCTTCCACCTGCAACTATTATAGCGGTACAGTGCTTTGCTTCCTTGGGAAAAATCGATCGGAAGATGTTTTTTAACTTCATTTTCGCCTCCGTATAGATCAAAAATCGGCTGTAAATCTAAATTATTATATCACAAATTTCTCCTAATGTACAGTATTAAGTGAAAATAGTGAAATTTTTTTAAAAAATATTAGAAAATTGAATTTTCTATTTGAAAAATCAAAACAAGTATGATATAATATATACTGTATATTTATGTTTATCCGGGAGGCATGTATGAAGGCGTTTTTTGGCTCGGTTTCCGATGCGTGGGGCTTTTTCATAAATCAGGTAAAGGCGATAGGTATATCCGATATATTGGATATCTTGATCGTTTCTGTAATCATATACTATATTTATCTTTTTATCAAGGAGCGCCGTGCGGGTAAGCTTGCTTTAGGTGTTGTCGTTCTTTTGCTTATACAGGCAATAAGCGGAGTATTCCAGCTTGAGGTTTTGAGCTTCTTTATGTCAAATATATTGCAGATCGGACTTATTGCCGCCGTTGTTATCTTCCAGCCCGAGCTTCGCTCCATGCTTGAGCGTGTGGGCGGTGATTCCATCAAGGGTCTTAGAAGCATCGGTGAGGATAAGGAGATAGTAGGTATCGCCCATTTCACCGACGAGCTTTGCGAGGCAGTTCACGAGATGTCAATGTCAAAGACGGGTGCCCTTATCGTTATTGAGCAGACCACAAAGTTAGGTGATATCATATCTACCGGAACTACGGTCAACGCAGATACATCTTCCATGCTCATAAGAAATATATTCTTTAACAAATCTCCCCTTCACGACGGTGCAATGGTCATCCGCGATATGCGCGTATATGCTGCAGGATGCCTTCTCCCCCTTGCTACAAAGACGGATATTACCAAGGAGCTCGGTACACGTCACCGCGCCGCTATCGGTGCAAGTGAGGCAAGTGACGCTCTGATTATAGTTGTATCCGAGGAGACGGGTATTGTTTCCATCGCACATAAGGGTGTTCTCAGAAGAGGCTTTGACTCGGTAAGTCTTAAGAGCGAGCTTGAGAGCATTTATTCAACAGAAAAGAAAAATACATCCAAAAAATATCTTAAGGTTTTTTCAAAGAAGCGTGCCGACGCAGAGGCAAAGGAAGATAAGGAAGGAGGCTTTGACAATGGAGAAGAATAAGATCAAAAAGACTCTTGGAAATATAAAGAACTCCCTTGTCAAGTCGCTGTCAGACCGTAAAAGGATAATGCCCAAGATAATGTCTGTGGTAGTTGCCTTTTGTATCTGGTTTTACGTTGTAAGCGTAGAGAGTCCCGTTGTCGAGAAGGAGATCAAGGACATTCCCGTTAAGATAGAGCTTCCGGAGGAGGGTGATTTTGAGATCTTTTCGGGCAAGAATGAGACGGTTGATATTACGGTTAAGGGTAAGAGAAGTAGCTTGAGACTTCTTTCTCCCGACGATTTCGATGCAGTTCTCAATTTGAGCGACTATTCCGATTCGGGTATATATAATATTTCTGTGGATATATTTTCTCCCGAATCTGCTACCGTTGTAGAGCAAAGCGTTTCAAAGATAAAGGTATTTCTTGACCGCAATATGCAGAAGAATCTTGAGATAGGCGTTGATCTTAAAGGTAAGGGAGGCACCAGAACCGATATTGAGTTTGAAAAAATCGCCTCTCCTGCCGAGCTTCAGGTATCGGGACCGAAAAGTATAGTTTCTACTGTAAAAACAGCATCTGTTGAGTTTGATTGCAGAGGTAAGGTGGAGAGTGAGCTGCATGACTATCTTACCGTTGTATTAAAGGATTCCAAGAATAATTCAGTGGAGAGTCCCTATCTTGAGCTTTCCGAAACGGACGTATACGTTACCGTTGCTCCTTATCTGACAAAGACTGTTGAGCTTGCTCTTAACGTAAACGGACTTGCCGAGGAGGATTATATCCCCGAATTGTCCAAGGAAACCGTCGAGCTTCGCGGTCCTCTGGAAATGATGAATGAGTATGAGCTTATCGGGATCGATGCAGATTTCTCTGATTTTGAAATGAACGGCACCAAGAGCGACAGCCGCACCTATGAGCTTGATATACCCGATGAATTTGAAATAGTGGGTGACGGCTCCAAGGAGATAGAGGTATCCTTTGAGATAAATGAGGATAAAAAGACATTTAGCGGGCTTGAGGTGGATGTGATTCCAAAGGATGGAATGGACTGTGCTGTTTACGATACTGTGGATATAACGGTCGTAGGCAGAAAATCTCTTATAAACAAGTTTACCGCAGATGACATAAAGACAGTAGAGGCGGATTTTACCAAAAATGATATCGTTGACGGAAGAATAGCCGTAAGCGTGGAGTTCTCTCAGAATTTCTCATCGTTAAGATTAGAGGAAGAATACACCGTAAGAGCGTATATGACTCAAAAGGCTTCGCATACAGTTTCGGAAAATGAATAAAACAATAATACTTCAGAATATAAGACTGCCTTTTACCGCTTCGGCGGAGGAGGCAGTCGATACTGCCTTTTTAAGGGCAAAAAAATGCGGACTTTCGGTTCGTGACGGTTATATATATAAGCGTTCAATCGACTCAAGACACAAGGACGATATTCTCTTTGTATACTCGGTGGCAATGAAGTGCAGTAACGTAAACGGCAAGGCACTTGAAAGACTCGGAGCTGTTCTTGCCAAGGAGGAGTGGTCTCTTCCGCATCAAGGCGATCTTGCATTGAGTGCACCTCCTGTGGTCTGCGGCTTTGGTCCCTGCGGTATGTTTGCCGCCCTTACTTTGGCTGAGCAGGGCTATGCTCCGGTAGTTCTGGAGCGCGGTTCCGACGTTATGACAAGAAAAAAAGAGGTCGAGCGCTTTATGAAGCTCGGCATACTCGATACCGAGTCGAACATACAGTTCGGTGCAGGCGGTGCGGGAACCTTCTCGGACGGTAAGCTTGTCACCCGTATATCAGATCCTTCGTGTAAATATATTTTTGACAGACTCTGCGAGTTTGGTGCTCCAAAGGAGATAATGTACGATTCAAAGCCTCATGTGGGTACGGATAAGCTTCTCGGTATCGTTGATTCAATATCAAAGAGAATAGAGGAGCTCGGAGGAAAGATCTTATACAATACTAAGCTGACTGCTATCAATAAGGTCGGCGGCAGGATCACCTCTGTAGTCTGCGATAAGGGTGAGATAGAATGCGGAGCGCTTGTACTTGCTACAGGAAACAGTGCACGCGATACCTACAGATACCTTGTCTCCGAGGGTTATGAAACAGAGAATAAGCCCTTTTCGGTAGGTCTTCGTATAGAGCATTTACGCGAGGATATAGATTTTGCAATGTATGGTAAGCATGCAGGTGACCCGAGACTCGGCGCGGCTCCCTATAATTTTTCTAAACGTGTAGGGGAGGTTGGTGTATATACCTTCTGTATGTGTCCCGGCGGCGAGGTTATAGCAGCCACAAGTGCAGAGAATTCTGTTGTTACTAACGGTATGAGTTATTATGCCAGAGACGCAGTGAATTCAAATTCGGCTATTTTGGTGTCGGTAGCTCCAGACGATCCCATTGAATATCAGGAGAGCCTTGAGAGAGCTGCATTTAATGCAGGCGGAGGAGAGTATTATGCTCCCGTTCAGACCGTAGGAGACTTTCTTGACGGCACTCTTTTAACTAAGCCGGGCAGAATCAAGCCGACTTATATGGGCGGGAAGG
>SVTI01000069.1 GCA_015063855.1 Oscillospiraceae bacterium | reverse complement strand
ATCCCCTTTCTTAATAAATATGGGGTAACACTCTTTCCCTGAGGGCAGTCTGAAAAAGAATACCAGCATCATCAGAAGCATTATTACCGTCAGCCATCTGAATGCCGAGAAGGTAAGAGGTAATATATCATTTTGCACCAATGCTATCATCAGAAGCGCTGCCGAATATCCCACGGTCAAATGAAGCACCGCCGTCTTTTCGGAGAACAGATTGATTATGATAAAGGACTCAAAGCCTATCATAAAGAAGCAGAAGAAGGAATGTATATAGAGAAGGATCGTCTGTACCTCGGGGGACATGGGAACAAAGAGAGCCGCAATGGTCACAAGAGCACCGCATACCGATACCCTCTCTCCCCACACGACAAGGCGGGGAAGAAATATCATCACAAGTATGGCAAGCAGATATCCTGCCGCTATGAGAAGGGTGACGTTATCCTCTGTTATCGGCAGAGGAACTCTGCCGTCAATAACAAGGGAGGGAGTCATGAAATATACAAAGCCCATCTGCCAGCAGGAGAACATGGCAAAGCATATAAGCATCCACACAGGATAGTCTTTTCTTTTTTTCAGATTTTCAAGAAGAACAGAGGTATTCATAAAAAACTCCTGAAAAGGGGGTAAAATCACAAAAACCCCTTGAATAAGGGATAGAATATCTACCCGGTTTACATTATAATATTATCATAAATGACAGTTTTTTATATTATAGCAGAATTTTTCAAATTTTTCAACAAGAAAACCTACAACTACCATTATTGGTAGTTATACTACCATTCGGAGGGCGGAAGATGAGCGATCAGGATATGAATTATTTTGATTATCTGAACTTGGCAAAGCAAAAATACAAAATAATTTTAGACAAGCACCCCGAGATCGAGGGTCTGTCCGCAAGAGAGCTGGAGGTGTTCGAGCAGCTTTTGTCAGCCAAAAGTCTTCAGGAGATCGCAAACGAGCTTTTTATCACCTATTCCTCGGTTCATTTTCATTGCAAGAATGTTTATCGGAAATTAGGTGTTGCAAACAGAAAGGAAATTTTAATCAAGTATAAGGATATTTAAATAGATCGGACACATACGGTGTGTCCGATTTTTTATATTATAGGAAATTGCGTTATTTCGGGCGCTGAAGAAACGGAATTATGCTCGGTCCATACCCGATCATTCGGTGCGGGCCGGCGCCCGCTTTTTTAATGTATAGGAAATAACGACCCTTTGGGAATTTAAACGAAGGGCTTCAGAGTAATTATTCAATCTCTTTCATTGACAATCCCTTATTTTTATGCTACCATTTAATCGAATATAATATAGGAGTATGAATATGAAATATATCTATCTTCGTTTTCCCGAGGGCAAGCCCAAGGCTTTTACACTTAGCTATGACGACGGATACATATACGATCTTCGCCTTGCGGATATAATTGACCGCCATGGGATCAAATGTACCTTTAATATAATAAGCGAGACCGTAACAAAGGATTGGGGCGAGGAATATCTCACCATTGATCAAATGAAATCACTTGTTAAACGCGGTCATGAGATCGCAGTACACGGTGTCACCCACACCGCAAACGGCTTACAAAATGTAACTCTTGGTCTTGCCGAGTGCTACGAGGCGAGAAAGGCTATAGAAAATGCCCTTGGTATAATCTCCCGCGGATTTGCTTACCCCTGCTCGGGAATCAACGATTTTACCGTTGGCACAAGCTATGAGCAAATAAAGGGTTATCTGCGTGACCTTGGATTTTCCTATGCCCGCTCGGATGAAAAGAGCTTTGACTATTTCCTTATTCCAAGCGATTGGTATGATTGGCAGCCCACCGTTCACCATGACAGCCGTCATGTGAACGAATATGCCGACCTTTTCCTTGACATAAAAGCCGACGGTGAGGACGGCAAGGGCGGCTTGCCCCGACTTTTCCATATCTACGGTCACACTAATGAATTTGAACGTAAAAACAACTGGGATCACCTTGAAACTCTTTGTGAAAAGCTGGGCGGCAAGGATGATATATGGTATGCAACTAATCTTGAGATCTTCGATTATGTTGAGGACTACAAGCGTCTTAAATTCAGCCTTGACCATACCAAGGTTTACAATCCCTCGGCAAGAACGATTTGGTTCTATGCAGATGAAAAGACCTTTGAGGTCAGACCCGGAGAAACAATAAGCTTAACATAACATAAAGCTGTCACGAAAACCCGTGACAGCTTTTTATCATTTAAGTTTAGTTTAAAGACAACATATATGCCTTTATTATATCCACAAGGTAGGATCTCTTATCCTCGGGACAGCGGTTGATCATTTCAATAATATTCTGATTATCGTTGTTATTTTGATTACCGAAAAGTATATAGTCAACAGAGAGGTTAAGAACGTTAGAGATTCGGCATAGAGTAGGCACCGACATTCCCTTTAGACCAAGCTCTATATCGGAGCAGAACTTGGGGGTAACGTCGATCTTCTCGGCAAAGCTCTCCCTTGTATAGTTAAGATATTCACGCTGATAACGTATTCTTTTTCCAATACTGACCCAGTCCATATTATACCCCCATCAGTTACTATATCTATAGTTTAACACTAAAAGTTATAGTTATAAATAAACTTTTAGGGTTGACAAATTACAACTATTAGGGTATAATTGGATGAACAATAGGTTGTATACGAATCAGCACTCTGTTTCAACATAATTTCAAGTATAAAGGAGAAAAAATGGAAGCGAAAAAGAGCTTAATAACAAAATTGGAGCAAATCTCTGCTCTTTATAAGACTACATTATCCATCAAGAATAAGAGCTCAAGATTTACAGCCACGGACAACTACACGAGAAAGGTCTATCTGCCTCCATTCCCCGGTGAATACAGGTCCGAGGAAGAGCGTGAAGCGTGGAAAAAATCTACGGATCACTGTGCCGACAACGCAATCTCCTCTATGGATTATATATATGACCGGGTTTGTAAGCCTAAGGAACCCCAAAAGCCCGAACCCGGCATCTTCCCGACAAACGAACATTCTCAGGCGAACGAACTGAAGAAAAAAGAAGGTTGGAAGGTCTTGGTCGCAGGATTTGTAGCTTTTTGTGTCCTTATTTCCGGCGGACTTTTTTCGGGAGAGGCTCTGACCGTAATTTTCAATCTGATTCTCCTCGGAGTCTGCGGAGCAGTTCTTTTCTTATTCTTTAAGAAGCTTCAGAGCAGTAATAAGGCTGACGAAGAATCTACCAGAATGGTAATCGAAAATTACAACAAATTTAAAGCGCAGGCAGAAGCAAAGTATGAGAGTGATATGACCGCTTATAAAACCGCTATGGATTCCCACGCTTTAAAGAAAACCGACTTTATAAAAAAATATACCGAATGGAGAAAGGTATATTTGCTTCACATAGAGGAAGAAAAAGAGATAGCAGAAATGCTTGAAGCTGATAGGGTGGCAGAGGTAAAAAGGATATTCGAGGAAGAATATCTCCCTGCCGAAAACAAGCTGAAGGCATATAACGATCTTGTATCAGAGAATTATTTACCCGTGCTTGACGATATCATCAGTCTTATAAAAGACGGAAGAGCGGACGATTACAAGGAAGCGGTAAATTTGTATGAAGAGATCTCTTACCGCGAACGTCAGTTAGTGCTGGAAAGAGAAAAAGAAGAACAGAGAAAGCATGAAGCAGCGCTCAAACGTGAAGCTGAGGAACGTCATCACAGGGAACAGATGGATTTCCAAAAGGAACAGGAAAGACAGCGTGCAAGGGAGATAGAAAAGCAACAGGATTTAGAAAGACAACGCATAGCTGAGGAACAGAGACATAATGCTGCACAGGAACGTGAGATGAAAAATAAGCAGGACTTAGAAAGACGACGTATAACTGAGGAACGCAGACAAGCGGAAGCAAGTAGACAAAAGAGATGTTGGTACTGTGCACACCAGTCAAGTTGCGGATTGAAGAGTACTGACGGTGCGTACAACTGTACAGGCTTTACCCCGAAATAATATTAATTAAACTACAGGAGGAAAAATAATGGGATTTTTAGACAATGCATTGAAAAAGGTAGGAGCAACTCTTGCTACCAAATACGGAGTGGTAAGCTCCGGGAAATATTCAGGTTTTAGCATCACAATGGGTAACCCTCCGAAGGAAAAGGTATCGACGGCATACAGCTTCTCTCAGATGATAATTCTGGATTCGGATAAAAAGGAAGAGATTGCACGTTTGACCGTCGCACAAGATATTGAAGATATCGAATACATCGAAACCATCAAATTCCCCTCAACGGGTAATGACGGCTACAGATGTAAAATGACCTTCCCTAACGGAGAAACCTGCAATATCGATCTTTTCCCGAGCAAGCTTCGCGTGCTCTATGGCAATTTAAACGAAAAAATGCGTAAGGAGACCCGCGAATTTTTTGAAAAAGAGATCGAAAAATTACCTCAGACATAATTAAATTAAAGCTGTCACGGAAACGAAAACCCGTGACAGCTTTTTACTATTCTATTATGTAATCAGAATGTAATACTGTTTATGATACTCTTAAGACAATCTGCACTATTATGAAGAAGCGCGATCTCCTTATCGTTCATGGGAAGCATTACCTTAGTGTGTGCGCCATCATGACCTACAACGCTGAGAAGACTCAGACATACGTCGTCGATACCGTATTCGCCGTGCATCATGGTGGAAACGGTCATGGTAGTATCTATACCGCTGAGCAGACACTCACAGATATGACATACCGACATGGAAACCGCATAGAAGGTCGCGCCCTTACGGGAGATGACCTTAGCACCCGACTTACGAACGTATTCCTCGATCTCGCTCTCAACGAAATCGGGATATACCTTTGCATCTCCGAGGGGCTTGGTACATGCACCGAAGTCGCAGGTAGGAACGTTAGAGATATTTGCAAGGGACCAGGGAATAAAGCATGAGTCACCATGCTCACCTAAAACGTAAGCGTGAACGTTCTTCTGGCTGATGCTGTAGTACTCCGCAATTCTTGCACGAAGACGTGCGGTGTCAAGAATGGTACCCGAGCCGATGATCTTTGCCTCGGGAATATCGGTGTACTTATGGAAAGCGTATGTAAGGATATCAACGGGGTTACTTACAAGCACGTAGGTAGCATCGGGAGCATACTTTGTAATGTTAGCTGAAACGGTCTTGAGCATATCAACGTTTACCTGAGCGAGCTCAAGACGGGACTGTCCTGACTTTCTCGGAATACCCGAGGTGATAACAACTATATCCGAGCCCTTAGCATCTGCATAAGAGCCTGCATATACCTTTGTGGGAGTGCAGAAGGGAACGCCCTGTCTTATGTCAAGTGCCTCACCCATTGCCTTCTTTTCGTTAATATCGATTATTACTATTTCGGAAGCAATGCCCTTAACGGTAAGGGTATATGCAACGGTAGAGCCAACGCTTCCCGAGCCTATTACTGTGATCTTGTTCATTCTGTATCTCCTTTTTAAAATTTAGTTTTTGTTACCGAAGTAGCATCGGCAATAGTCTTCTCAAGAGCCTCCTTGCCGTACTTGTCAACCTCCGACTTATTCTTCTCACCGTGAGTAAGACAGCCTGCACCGCCGATACATCCGCCGATACATGCCATTCCCTCGATAAAGTTTGCAGGCAGTACACCCTTATTAGCCTTAAGAAGCGCGACCTTACACTCCTCGATGCCGTCGCATGCTATAGGCTTTAGATCGAAGTCGATGTTCTGCTCCTTCATCGCTTGGGCAACCGCATCGCAGAGGCCTCCGCTTCGTGCAAATATTCTGCCGAAGTAGGATGCGTTATCAAGCACGTCCTCATCGAGAGCAGTAATATCGATATCACGGCTGTCATAAAGGGCCTGAAGCTCCTCAAAGGTCATGACCGCATCTACATACTCCTTAACGCTGTCAAGCTGAGCCTCCGACTTCTTCGCAGTGCACGGGCCTATGAATACTACCTTTGCGGTCGCATCGGTTGACTTGATATATTTTGCAAGCTCTGCCATCGGAGAAAGATTATGAGATATCTTGTCTGCGAGTGCAGGGAAGTTGGTCTTAATATACTTTACAAAGGCAGGACAGCAGGAGCTTGTTAAAAATCCCTTTTCAGCCAATTCTCTTGCTTCCTTTTCCGCAACCATATCAGCACCGAGAGCCGCCTCGATGACCGTGTGGAAGCCAAGCTCCTTCAAGCCTGTGATCACCTGTCCTAATTTAGCATAGGTAAACTGGCTGGAGACAGAGGGAGCAACGATAGCGTATACCTTGTAATTCTTGTTATTGTTACTCTTCTTTATGAAATCTATAACATTAAGTATGTAAGACTTGTCCGAGATAGCACCGAAGGGGCACTGATAAACGCATGCACCGCATGCAGTACACTTCTCGCCGTCGATTGCCGCCGCATTATCCTCATTTATAGAGATAGCCTTTACCTTACAAGCATTCTGGCAGGGACGCTTACGGTTTACTATAGCTGAGAAGGGACAAACCTTGGCACACTGACCGCATTCAACACATTTTGATTTATCGATATGTGCTACGTGATTGTGATCAAAGGAGATCGCACCCCTCTTACAAACGTCTTCACAACGGTGGGCAAGACAGCCTCGGCAGGAATCGGTAACCTCATAGCCCGCCGCGGGACATTCATCACAGGCAATCTCTATTACCTCAATAACGCAAGGATCGTTTTTATTTCCCCCCATAGCAAGCTTGACTCTCTCGGAAAGGATCGCTCTCTCCTTATAAACACAGCAACGCATTGTGGAGGTCTTACCCGGAACTATCTGTTTCGGAATATCTAAAATATGCTCATGAAGGTCATCCTTCCAGCCGTAACGGGCAACCTCGCGAAGCACCTTATATTTTAAATGCTGTACTTTAGTATCAAATTTTTTCATTTAATAAAAATACTCCGTTTTCTGTTAGAAATAACTAACCTTGATTCGTTTACCCATCATCTTCAAGCATTTTGAAAGCTCTTCCACAAGATTCATCTTGATATTGAAGTTAATGGGAAGATCGGGATTCTGGTGAGCGGGATTAATCGCACGTCCGACATAGAAGTTAATATCGGTAGCCTCTTCAAAGAGAAGACGGCTGATAAGGGATGCTCCGTCGTGCTTAAAGCTCCATTGCTCATATTGATTGTTCTCACCAAGATAATCCTTGGCATATTCAAGAACTCTGTTGACAGTGATAACACCCTCGGTAACAAGATCAACGCCATCAAGCTCCGCTATGGGCGGAATATCGCTTCTCTCAAAATTAATGCTTGCCTTAAGGGGCTTATGCAGATACTTAGCCGCGATAGAGGATGTCGTACCACCGCAGATTATATGCTTTCCTTCCTTTGAGAAGAAAAGTGACATCATTCTGTCGCAGTCATCACGGTTTGAGGGAGGACCGAAGAGGATATTCATCGGCTCACGCTTACGTATTTTAACAACGCAGGCTGTAGCATCGTCTCCCGGCTTATTACCGTAGAGCTTATTGCACTCGTCGACAAGCATGGTGGAGAGAGTTTTAGCCGTATATCCCACAGGTACAAGGGTCTCCATAAAGGAGGCTATCTCCTCCCGCTTCCAGCCGAAGTTGTAAGCAGTACCGATACCCGCATGGGGGCATCCGTCGCTCATGGCTATAAATACGTCGTTTTCCTCTAAAGCAATAACTGATTTATATATTTTCTTGTCACCGACGTTCATCTCTGTCTTAGGATAATCCCAGACCGCGAAATTTCTGATAATTATAACGTGGGGATTGTCATACTGAATGATCTCGGCAGTATTATTGTTGATAAGATGTATTATCGAAAAGGTAGAGTATGCAACTCCGCGTACAGAGCAGACGGGCAATGTCGCCGCTATAGTGCTTACACATTCCTCAAGAGGCAGTCCTGCGGAGAGCATAGTGGATATTATTTTTGAAGTAAGGGTTGAGAGAATACTTGCCTTAACACCGCTTCCGAGACCGTCCGAGAGAACGATGACTGTAGAGCTTTCCGAGGGCTCAACTATATCAACGTGGTCACCGCAGAGCTCCTCTCCGTAGTGGTTTATACTCTTGTACCCTATATCTGCACAAAGATCATTCATCCTTAATAGACTCCTTCAGCTTTGTAAGCGCTATTTTGGTCTCAGCCGCAGTTTCGCCAAGGAGGGATGCGATCTCCTGAACTATACGCATCTGCTTCTCAACCACGTTGTCTGCAACCTCTATAGTATTACGGGTGAGGTTTTCACGCTTTTCCTTTTGGGATTCCTCCGCGGTAATATCACGCATAATGCAGATAAGCACATGGGATTCGTTATCATAAACGATCGTTTGCTCAACGTAACGCTTATATTCTGCAAGATAAACCTTCATATTACAAATATCATTTCCTGTATCCCTAACCTTAAGGAAAGGTGTGGGATCAAGAATACGTACTACGGGTTCACCCATAACGTCGGAGGCGGCACGTATATTCATTATGATCCTTGCAGCATCATTTATCTGCTGAACCTCCAGCTGCTCATTTAAAACCAAAAGACCGTTAGGAGTTATCTTAACTATGGTATCCGAGAAGCTCTCTGCCTTGTCCTTAAGATATGGCAGGCACATGGAGATCTCAGCCTTACCCTGAATTACGGCAATAGCCTTTTCACGGCAGGTATTATAACCGCAGGAGCCGCAGTTAAGCTCATGAGCGGGTTTGAACTTACCCATCTGACGAAGTACCTGACTGATTTCGATTTCAGAGGGCATTATTGCAGTCTTTTCTATTCTTCCGAAGCTCTTTTTGAGATCTATCGCCTTTGGCTGTACAACCTCAAAGTCCTCGTTACCCGCAGAGCTCGAAACTGTAATATAGTCTCTGATATTGGAGGTATTATGGTATTTCTCCATAACGGGACCGCCGATACAGCTTCCTACACAGGCAGACATCTCAATAAAACATTTATGAAGCTTACCGATCTCAATATCGCGAAGTGCCGCCATACAATTCTCCACTCCGTCAATGGCAATATAGGTGTAACCGGGGGCATCCTGCTCCATGGTCTTAAGCACACCACCGGTAGTAGGGAAGAAACGCGCCCTGGTCTTCTCATAGCTGTCCATATTTTTTTTCGGAGCGATACCCTCAGCATTAAACCAGTTTGTAAGCTCCTCAAAGGTAAGGCAGGCATCAACGATTCCGTCATAGTAGGATACCTCGTCCTTCTTGGCGACACAGGGACCTACAAATATCACCTTAGCACCGGGAATACGCTTTTTTATATCGTTAGCGTGAGCCTGCATGGGAGAAACAACGTCTGCCAGATACTCGATACAGTTCGGAAAATGCTTTTGTATAAGCAGATTGATGGAGTGACAGCATGATGAGATAACAACGTCTCTTACCTCTTCTCCGAGCATTCTTTCATATTCATTTTTGACTATGGTAGCTCCGAGTGCAGTTTCTTCAGCATCATAAAAGCCTAATTTCTTCAAAGCATCGCGCATACCCTCTATACCAACACCTTCATAGTTTGCAACAAAGGAGGGAGCAAGACTTACTACAACGGGATCGCCTGTTTGAAGAAGGACCTTTGCCTTCTCTGTCTCGTCAACGATCTCCTTTGCATTCTGAGGACATACTACAAAACACTGACCGCAGAGAATACATTCGTTTCCGATTATATGTGCCTGATTCCCCGAGAATCGTATAGCCTTGACGGGGCAATTACGGATACACTTATAGCAATTTTTGCAGTTTGATTTTTTTAATGTAAGGCAGTTAGACATAATTAACTCCTTTCGAATTTGCAAAGCACGTTCTTTTCAAAAAGCTCCTTGAAGTTTTCCTTTGTAACACCGGTATGTATCTCATCATCAATAGAAACGCTCACACCTATACGGTTACATTTACCCATACAGAAGCTTCCCGCAAGGGTGATCTCGTCCTCTAATCTATACTGTTCAATAGCCTTCTGAAATAACTCTACTATTTCGGGCGAGCCCTTGAGATGGCAAGAGCTGCCCACACAGATCTGTATTATCATATTATAAATAAGCCTTTACGTTAGTTTCAAAAAATTCCTTTACGGTGTCGGGTGTTACGGAGAAGAACTTGTCCTCAACGGTAACGCATACACCCTGCTGGCAGTTCCCCATGCAGAAGGTTCCGCCAAGCTCTACCTTGTCGCCCAATTCATTTGCGACTATAAGCTCCTGAAGCTGTTCAACCACCTGTCTTGAACCCTTGATATGACACGAGCTTCCGATACAAACTGTTATTTTCATCTTTGTTCTCCTTAAATTAATTTATATATATGAGATTGCTTATTTTGTATATTGTAGGATGAAGCGATATGATCTTCATATCCAAGAAAGCAAGAATTCCTTTTGCTTTTCGTTACACTTAAGCGTTTTTGCCGCTGCAACCAAAGGCATCCATTCAATTATATATTCCTTGTCTATACCGCTTAATTCACAGAAGAGATCAAGATAACGCTGTGCGCCGCTGATATCACCGTTCATCCAGAACATAAGATAGGTTTCGGCAGCATCGGCGGAGGCATTTCCCTGTGCAGCATGGGACCAGTCAATAACGTGGGATATTCCCTCGTCATCTATAATAATATTTGAGGGGCAAAAATCTCCGTGGCAGAGCTTAGTGTGTCGAGGCATTCTCTCCAGACGGTTATAAAGATCGTATCTGGTATTGGCATCAAGTTCACATTGGATGATATTTCTGTTGAGTATATCTCTTTGTTTGATAAGAGCAGGACAGCTTTTTTCATGTATCGTTATCTGCGTTTCAACAAAGAGCTTAAGATATTCATCCTTTTTGTCAGGAAATTCCTTCATCAATTGAGATAAAGTCTTACCCTTGATAAATTCGGTTACGATTGACCACTTACCGTCAATACGTGTTACCTCGATAAGCTCGGGAGTGTTGAGTCCTGTTTCCTCGATCATTGCAAGGTTATAGGCCTCGTTTAATATATCCGTTTTTGAATATCCGGATATAAAACTCTTAATACATTTATCCGAATCACGGTATACAGTCTTGGTATTTCGAACGGCTATAATTCTGTCTAATTTCATCATATTTATCCTTTTCTTAAGAGAAATACAATAAACTGAGTTACCCGTGGGAAACTCAGTTATTGCTTAAAGGGACCTATACGCAGATTGTGTGAAAAAGAGGATAGCGTAATTTTGTGCGGTTAAGTGAGGTATATGGAGGTACACTTCGATCCCTTTTAATTTTCGTCTTCGTTATTATTTTAACAAATTCGCGCCGTTTTGACAATTCTCAATTGATATAAGGGGTATTATCAATACAGATAATATATAAAAGGTGTATCCTGATTGATCAGGTCCAGTAAAAATGGACAATAGAAAAAAGAGGACCCCTATGGTAGAATATAATAAACTACCATAGGGGGATTTTTTATGCCAAGAGAATATCGAAATATAAAAGAATACGAAAAAGAAATCATAGAAATGTACGAAAAAGGATTGACCAAGAAAGAAATTGGTGAAATGTTTGGCTTGAAATACAAGCAGGTAGATAACTGTGTTTACAGATATCATAAAGCTCAGAAAAAACTTGCTTCAGGGATAATCATAAGACCAAAAGGAAGACCGAGAATAGACGGTGGAACACAGCCACCATCTATTCAGCAATTAAGCAAATTGTCACAACTGCAATATGAAATATCAAGAAAAGAAACACAGATTAAAAGATTGGAAATGGAAAATGCATTGATGCGGGATTTTCTCTCGCTCACAGAAAGGAAGTGAGAACAAGTATAAAATACATGGTTATCTATCGTCATAAAGAAATGTATTCAATTAGTGAAATGTGTAGATTTTTTAATGTTTCAAGAAGCGGATACTACGCCTATGTGTCACGAATGGGTATACCTGCAAAGGATTCACCTTTGGCTGAAAAGATAATGGCCTGCCAAGAAAAATGCGGTAAAACTTATGGGTATCGCAGAGTGCATATATGGCTTGAAAGACAAGGAATACATCATAATCCGAAAACAATCCTGCGTGTAATGCAGAAATACAATTTGTTATCCGTTGTCAGAAGAAAGAAATATCGTAATTATGGAGAACATTTACATCGCTATCCTAATTTGCTGAATAGAGATTTTAAAGCTGAAAGGCCAAATCAAAAATGGGTTACGGATATTTCATATATCAAAACCGGTCAAGGAACATTGTACTTATCTGTTATTAGAGATTTGTTTGACAACAGTATAGTTGCTTACAAAACTGGAACGGAACAGAATATTAACCTTGTTCTTTCTACAATCAGAGAGGCAAAGAAAAGAGAAAAGGTCACCGCAGAGCTGCAACTCCACAGTGACCAGGGCTTTCAATACACATCTCATCAGTATTTCAAGCTAACTAAATCATACAATATTACGCCATCAATGTCAAGGAAAGGAAATCCGTATGACAATGCTTTAGCTGAAAATTTCTTTTCTATTCTCAAAACAGAATGTATTTACAGAATTAAACTCAAAACCTATGATGAGGCTCGCCTCATCATAGATGAATATATCCATTTTTATAACAATGAAAGAATACAGTTAAAAACAAAACTGACTCCGCTTGAAAAACGAAGTCAGTATGTTGCTTAAAATTTAATATTTAAACTACCATAGTTCCTTTTTTGTGGTGTCTGTACAAATTGGGGCAGTTCA
>SVTI01000068.1 GCA_015063855.1 Oscillospiraceae bacterium | reverse complement strand
GGTAAGCGTTGCTTTGCTCGCTTTATCCGCCCTCTTCGTAGTTCTTATCCCTGTTTCTCCAATGATGAGACATATTAACAACGATTACGAATATCTTAATGAAACTGTTCAGAAATGGGCTGACGGCAAGATCGAAAACAAGGACGAGCTTGACAAGCTCAACAAGGAAGCCGAAAACAAAAAGGACGATGAAACCGAAGCCGAGGAAACCGAGCCCGGTGAAACAAAACCCGAAGAAGAATTGAGCCTTGAAGAAATAAATGCACAAAGAGTCAAGGCGCTTGAATCTCTCTATAGATGGAAGGTACCCGATTTTGTCGATCGTTTCGGTCTTGAAGAAACAGTCGAAATGTATAACTACACCAACGACGTAAACGTTTTCTCCGACCTTCGTGCCAAGAAGATAATGTTCGGTAAGATGCTTATGGAGGAATCCCCCTTCACATCAAGACTCTTTGGTCTTGAGCTTTCCCGTTTTACCGAGGGTGAAAACATCTATGACGTTGAAAACGATTTCCACGGTATATATTTCCTATACGGTTGGTTAGGACTTATCGCATACATCGGATTTGTACTCTATTTCATCTATCTCATACTCAAAGCACTCTTAAAGGATGCAAAGAAATATTTCACTGTTGAGGCCGCAGGCTTCGGAATAGCATTCCTTGTATGTCTTGCCCACGCTTATACGACCGCAGGCGTACTTCGCAGGCCCAACGCTTCGGTATTCCTTGCCGCAACAATGGCAGGTATATATTATCTGGTATGTATAAGAGGCGATATCGACCCCAAAATTAAAATCAAGAGATCCAAGAGGTAAAAACAATGTTATTCAGCGTAATTATTCCCGCTTATAACGTCAAGGATTATCTTCAGTTTTGTGTAAACTCTGTAATGAACACAAAGTTCGACGATTATGAGATAATTATAATCGACGACGGCTCCACCGACAACGCCACACCTGCGCTCTGCGATAAAATAGCCGAAGAGCATCCTGAACTTATCAGAGTTATCCACCAGGAGAACCGTGGTCTCGGCGGAGCGAGAAATACCGGTACAGCCGCCGCTAAGGGTGATTATCTTTTCTTTGTTGACAGCGACGATACAGTTGTTCCCGACACGTTGGAAATCCTTGCAAAAATCATAAAAGAACATCCCTGCGATATTATCGCATTTAATCTTTACACTGATGACGGTAAGGGTACACGTACTCCATTGAACTCCAATTTCATACATCTTGACAAGCCCTTTAAGCTTTCAGAGCACCCCGAATTTCTTAATTCTCTGCCCAATGCATGGAGCAGAGTGTGGAAACGTTCTTTATATACCGACAACGGTATCGAATATCCCGAGAGAGCATGGTATGAGGATATACGCACCACATCAAAGTTATTTGCAGTTGCTGATTCCATCTATACCGTAAAGGATCATCTCTACGTTTATCTACAGCGTGACGGCTCTATAATGCGTTCTTCAAATGTCGAAAGAAACGTTGAGATAATTGATGCCTTCAATGACTTTATAGGCTGGTACAAGGAAAAGGGACTCTACAACGAATACAAGGATATTCTCTGTGAATTAGCAATTCTTAACGTTCTTGTTGCGGCATCGGTTCGAGTTCTTATGATCGACACCAAGCATCCCTTGCTCACAAAATTCAGAGAATATATGGAAGCTAACTTCCCTGATTTCAAAAACCCGAAACACATCAAAAAGCTCCCTAAAATGAAGCGTCTTGCTTATAGACTTGTAATCAAAAAGAGATACCGTCTCCTAAAGCTGCTCTTCACTTTTAAGGGTTAATACTATTCATCAAGAGGTTTATTTTGGCAAAGAAGCTCACTTTAACAAGCAGTAAAAAGACACTGTTTATAAATACTATAATGCTGTATATCATGCAGTTTTCAACCACCATACTCGGTCTTATAGTAATTCCCATACAAACTAACGTACTCGGAGACAAAATATACGGCGGATATATAGAGGCTTCGGTGGCAATCGTTCTATATTTCAGAATGGTCATCGACTTCGGATTCCTACAATCGGCAACCGAGGAGATATCAAGAAAGAGAAATGACAAAAGCGAAATATCAAAGATACTTACATCGGTGGTTACCTGTAAGATATTTCTTATAGCAGTTTCCTTCCTTGTCCTCCTTCTGCTCTCCAATCTAATCCCCGTATGGAAGGACAAGCAGAATATGCTTATTCTCTATTTCTTCGCAGAGGCACTGGCTTCCATGATGCCCGATTTTCTCTACAGAGGACTTGAGAAGATGTCCGCTATTACCTACCGAACCGTTGCGATCAGAATTATGTTTACCGCCGCCATATTCGTATTCTTCAAGGATAAAGCGGACGTATGGATGATACCCGCATTCAACATAATCGGTAACGGTGTGGCAATGATAATTGCATATATCCATGTATATAAAAAGTTGGGCATAGGCTTCTCAAAGCTTGATATAAAGCATACAGCAAAGGAATTTATCCATTCTGTTCAGTTCTTTTTCTCCCGCTTTGCAACCACCGCCTACACCTCCCTCAATATCATTCTTCTTGATATTATTACTAAGGGCGGAGCGGCAACAGGACATTATGGTGCATCAAACAGACTGATAACAGCCGGCAGAAATGCACTCATGCCCATCTCCGACAGTATGTATCCGTACATGGCTCAGCACAAGGATTTCAAACTTGTAAAAAAGCTTTTATTGCTCATGGAGCCTATAATTTTTGCAGGCTGTACAGTTATATACATAATCGCTGTTCCCTTCTGCAAATGGTTCTTCGGTCCGGACTTTGCCGAAGCCGGTCACGTCCTGCGTGCAATGCTTCCTCTGGCAATAATCACCTTGCCGAACTATATACTCGGCTTTCCTACCTTAACGGCAATGGGACTTACAAAGCATGCAAACTATTCGACCATCGTAGGCTCTGTATTCCACATCCTCATGATCGGTACAATGTATCTGACAAACACGCTTACCGTACTTACCTTGGCCTACAGCGTTTCGGTAACAGAGTGTGTGATACTTCTCTACAGAATAGTTATTATCTACAAGAACAGACAATTAATGAAAGGCACACAGGAAAATGTCGCTGATTAAGAAATTATATATTGCGGGATGCTGGGTATTAAGCTCGATCCTTCCGGTCGATAAGAAAAAGGTAGTATTCTGCAGCTATTACGGCAGAGGCTACTCCGATAACCCCAAGGCTATCTGCGAAGCCTTAAGAAAAAAAGACGGCAAAGTAAAAATAGTCTGGCTTGTCAAGGACGAAAAGGAAGCATCGACTCTCCCTGCAGACGTTATCCCCTGTAAATACGATTCTGCCAAAAGAGTATGGCAGTTAGCCACAGCAAGAGTATGGGTAGACAACTGCAGAAAGTATGACCGTGTAAAGAAAAGGGGGCAATATTACCTCCAGACCTGGCACGGATTCCCCTTAAAGCAGATTGAAAAGGATGCCATCGATTCCCTTCCCTCCGATTACGAAAAGGGAGCACTTCGCGATTCGGGATTTATTGATCTTCTATTATCAAACTGTGGATTTGTCACAGAAACTCTGCGACGCTGCTTCTGGTATGATGGAGAAATAGCCGAATACGGCTCTCCTCGAAACGACGTTTTCATAAACGGAGACCATGATGCCACAAAGCGAGTAAGAAAGAGTCTCGGAATTCCTGAAAACAAAAAATTCGTTCTTTATGCACCGACCTTCCGCGTTGACAAGGGCGCAGTTGATTGTTATGCCATAGATGCGGAAAATCTCCGTCGAGCCAGTGAAAAGCGTTTTGGCGGCGATTGGGCTGTGGTAATAAGATTACACCCAAACGTAGCCAAAGTCTCTGAAAAGCTCTTTAAATACGATCCTGAGCATATAATCAACGGTACGATGCACGCAGATATGCAGGAGCTGCTTTCAGCCTGCGATCTTTTGATCACAGACTATTCCTCTTCAATGTTTGATTATGCTTTAAGCGGCAAGCCCTGTGTAAGATTTGCAAACGATCTCAAGGAGTATATCAAAGACAGAAATTTCTATTTCAAATATGACGAAATACCCTTCCCCTATGCGGAAAACAACGAGGATCTCATAACTTTAATTGAGAGCTTCGATACAGATAAATATTACAACGACACCAAAGCATTCTATTCAAGGCTTGCATTCCGCGAGGACGGACATGCCTCTGAAAGATGCGCTGATTGGATAGAAAACAAGCTTAAATAAAAGGAGTATTATCATGAAAAGAGTAATTACATACGGAACCTTTGACCTTCTCCATTACGGACATATCAATCTCCTTCGCCGTGCCAAGGAGCAGGGTGATTACCTTATAGTTGCACTCTCAACCGATGAATTCAACTGGGAAAGCAAGCAGAAGAAGAGCTACTTCACCTTTGAAGAGCGTAAGGCCATGCTTGAAGCAATACGCTACGTTGACCTTGTTATACCTGAGAATAACTGGGAGCAGAAGAAAACTGACGTTTCCGAGTATAACGTAGATGTTTTCGTTATGGGTGATGACTGGGAAGGCAAATTCGATTTCTTAAAGGATCAGTGCGAGGTAGTTTATCTCCCCCGTACCCCCGAGATCTCAACCACAAAGATCAAAACAGAATTACATAAATAAATAAATAAATACAAAGATTCCCCGAGAAATTCTCGGGGAATATGCATTTTATATCAAATGTTCTGTTTTTCTTTTATCGCCTTCAGTGAATCTTCAGCCTCTGCAGTCGGAATATCACCGGCAGTGATCTGTCCGTCGGCAACACCCTCGGTGCTCTCAGAAACAAAGAGAATCTTTATCGTCGCAAACATAAGCTCAAGATCCTTTAAGAGACTTGCTCGCGCTATGTACATGAGATCCATCTGAAGCTTATCATAAGGAGTCGTGTTATACTTACCGTAAACCTGCGCGTAACCGGTAAGACCGGCCTTTACCTGAAGTCTGAGTCTGAACTCAGGAAGAACCTCCTCATACTGAGCCGCGATCTCGGGTCTCTCGGGACGAGGACCTACGATACTCATGCTACCGCTCAATATATTAAGAAGCTGCGGGAACTCGTCAATCCTACACTTACGAATTATCTTACCTATAGGAGTTATTCTGTCATCCTTATCACCGGTAGAAAGTCTTGCTACTCCGTCCTTCTCAGCATCAACACGCATAGAACGGAATTTGAGAACGTTAAACTTTTTACCGTCCTTAGTAAGTCTGCACTGCTTATAAAATACAGGACCTCCATCACAAAGCTTTATAGACAAAGCTGTAAGAAGCATTATCGGTGAGATAATGATTAACACAACAAGACTTAAAACAATATCCATAAAACGCTTACAAAATACATATTCAGGGGACGGACTATGTCTATCAGCTCTAAGAACCGCACGATGGAAGAGCTGAGTTTGATAGGCACCGTATAATATTGCATCACCTACACGAGGCTTAAGATACACCTGAATACCATTATCTATGCAGTACTTTAATATAACATTTCTCTTACTGCTTCTGATACCGGTTATAAATACTGTCTGAATACCTATGAGAACATCAAGATTATCGATACACTCATCATCCTTAAGAACAAGTTGAACATCAAATTTTTTCTCCAGTCCATACTCGGAAATAAGCATTTTCATGTCATCACCAGCATCATAAATTACCGCGGTACGACGAGGTGTATTGAATTTAAAATATACTTTATGAGAAACAAATGACCATATTATAGATATTATTATTTGAACAGCAATAACTGCCAAACCGGGAAGGATGTTAGGGAATCCGAAGCAAAGCATACATATAACAAGATATATAATACCGTCAGAAATCAATACCGCTAATATCTGGCTGTAGATCATCTCAGATATTCTCGATACCGATATGTGAAATCCATTGTAAATACGTATAAATGATATGTAGAAAAAAATGTAGAGACCGAGAACCGCAACATGACCTAAACGATAATACTTAACACCGGGCATACAATCAAGATAATACAAAAACCAACTGGCTCCGAATGCTGCTGTCATCAAAAGAACGTTAAAAAGCTTAAAAAGCCTAATAACAAAATCTAATTTAGTGATTCTCAAAACATTTCCCCCTAACAAAATTATATGAACATACAGTTTTTTAAGCATAAATATACCTATACTATAGTTTACATTTTATTTAATGTAAAGTCAAGGAGAAAAATCAATTAATTTGTTAAATAAACTTTAATTTATATACTTTACTTTTCTTTGATGAAGATAATGGGGAAAAATCCTGCAAAATAAAAAAGCGCCGCCGGGCGCACCGAATTTCGCCCATTTCTGAAGTGCGAACAACTCACACGAAATGAAGTAATTTCCTATATATTAAAGAAAAGCGGTCTTCAAAACCGCTTTTCTTAATACTTTTCTATATCAATCTTAAATACGTTATCACCCACAGGCATCTCAAGAAACAGCTCAGCTGCCGACTTAAAGGAAGCTATATCATCGCTGACATAATATTCTATCCTTCCCTGTCCGGCCTGCTTGCCTATTTTTTCAAAGAGTCTGACCGCCGCTTCCGCACCTGTATTTACAAGAGAAACCTCGGGCAATACTTTCTGTATAACAGGAGCAATGATCGGATAATGGGTACAGCCTAAAATAAGAGTATCTGCACCGCTTTCCTTTATGTCACGCAGATAATGCTCGCAAGTAAGACGGGTTATCTCGTTATTCTCGTCTGTAAAGCCGTTTTCCACCAAAGGAACAAACAATGGACAAGGAGTAGAAACCGTACTGAAATCGGGACGAAGAGCATTTATATGGTTGGCATAGGCATTACTCTTAACGGTAGCATTAGTACCTATTATACCGATAACACCGTTACGGGTGAGCTCAATTGCCTTTTCAGACGCCGCCTCAACAACACCGAATATCGGCACATCAAACTGCTCGCGAAGTACCGAAATAGCGTTTGCGCTGACGGTACCGCAGGCAATAAGAATGGCATCTACCTTCTTTGAAAGAAGGAATCTGACGTCCTGGCAGGCATACTTGATTATAGTGTCCTTTGAACGGGTACCGTATGGAACTCTTCCCGTATCACCAAAATATACGATATCCTCATCGGGCATCATTTTGACAATCTGCTTGATAGCGGTAAGACCGCCCATACCGCTGTCAAAAACACCTATCATTTCTTCTGTCCTTTCGCATAAGCCATAGTAACTATCTTCTCGCAGAGCTCATTATAGCTGATACCTGCAGCCGCTGCCTCCTGAGGCATAAGGCTGTTTGGAGTCATACCGGGAAGCGTGTTTGCCTCAAGACAAAGAAATTCATTAGTTTCATTGTCAAGAAGGAAGTCGACTCTTGAGTAATCACCGAGTCCAAGACACTTATGTACCTTGACCGCAAGCTCTGAAATGCGAGCTGTCTGGGTCTCTGTGAGCTCTGCAGGAGTTACCTCTTTAGTAAGTCCCTGATACTTATTCTTATAGTCATACCAACCGTTTACGGGAATTATCTCTATAGGAGGAAGAGCCTTACCGTCAAGAACCGCAACAGAAAACTCTCTTCCGCTTATCTTCTTTTCTATAACAATTTTATTTTCATATTTTTTAGCATAATCAAGCGCAGCCGAAAGCTCCTCCTCGTTATCAACAATAGAAACACCAACACTCGATCCGCAGCTTGCAGGCTTAACAACACATGGATATCCAACCGTAGACGCTACACACTCAACAGAATCGGTATCCGTATCAAAGAGGATCCAATCCGCATTGGGTATCTTATCAAGAGTCATCATCTTCTTTGAAAGACTCTTATCCATAGCAAGAAGGCTTCCGGCATATCCCGAGCCTGAATAACACCTAATACCGTAATTATCAAGAGTAGCCTGAAGAGAACCGTTTTCTCCCATAGCACCGTGGAGTGCAAGAAAGACCACATCCGCATATTTACATACTTCAAGGACATTCTCACCTATAAGGGCCTCTCTGCCGCCATTAGACGCCTTAACAGCTTCAAGATCGGGCTCGGTAGTCTCGATCTTATAGGAAAAATCCGCTTTATCTGTAAAGAGCGCCCCTATGCCGTCAACAATCTCAACACCCATATACACGTCACAGAGAAGAACCTCATGTCCGTTCTGCACAAGTGCATTTGCAATGAGGCTTCCCGAAACGAGTGAAACATCTCTCTCGGGGCTGAGTCCTCCTGCCAAAACAACTATATTCATCATTAATCACCTTTCATTTATCGATTATCGCAACTCTCGGATTTCCGCCATAATCATTGAATACCTTACAATCGCATAAGCTCTCTATATCTTCCTTCTGATCATAGCCGATCTCAAGAAGCATGCTTCCATCATTCTTAACTAACGGAAGATACCTATCGATAAGTATTCTGTAGAAATCAAGTCCGTCCTTTCCACCGTCAAGGGCTATAAACGGCTCATGCTTTACAGTTTCAAGCCCCCTTATTACATCTGTAGCGATATATGGAGGATTGGAAAATATCATGTCAAACCGTTTATCCGAAAATCTATGCCAATCATTCAGATCGGCACACACAAGCTCACATCTGTCGATAACACCGATACGCTCAGCATTAAGCCTTGTCATTTCCAACGCTTTTACTGATATATCAACGAAGAGACATCTTGTAGCCTGCGTATGCTTTAAAAGTGACAGACCTATACATCCGCTGCCGCAGCACAGATCGGCAAAATACATACCCTTTTTCAATCTTTTAAGACCGTGCTCCACCAGATGCTCTGTATCCGGACGGGGTATAAGGCATGCATCGTTAAGCTTAAAGGTCTCATCCCAAAAGTACCATTCACCTATCACATAGGCAAGGGGCTCGCCACACTCCACCCTTTTAACGGCAGAGTCAAGCTCATGTCCTTTAAAATGCTCCTTTAAAAATGACAGCTCGCGCTCAGTCATTTTCAGCTTCGCCTTCCTCGGCCTCTTCCTTCGCCTTCTTGAGATTCTCCTCAGTGGGAGGAACGAAATCGGGAAAATCCTCGGGAAGTGCGGTCTTAAGAGCTATGATAGCAACCTCGATCTGATCGTCATCGGGCTCACGGGTAGTAATTCTCTGCATCCAGAGACCGGGTGCGGAGAGAATACGGGTAACTACATTGTCATGCTTACCTGCAAACATAATGAACTCAAAGCCCAAGCCAACTATCACGGGAAGCATGGGAAGCTTAATAAGCATACGCATCCATACACTCTCCCAGGTAATAAAGGGCAATGAATAGATAAGAATACTAAGAATAAGTATTACGAATAAAAAGCTTGTACCGCAACGGGGATGAAAACGCTTAAACTTCTTGATATTCTCAACTGTAAGCTCCTCTCCTGCTTCATAGCAGAAGATAGATTTATGCTCTGCTCCGTGATACTGGAAGGTTCTTCGAATATCCTTCATAAGAGATACAAGAAGAAGATATGCTACAAATATCGCTATCTTTATAATACCCTCGACCACGTTCTTCCAAAGACCGAGATCTGAACCGACAAGAGCCTCTATTCCCTTGGTGATAAGGCTGGGAAGAAATACAAAAAGTCCCATAGCCAAAACCAAACCGAGCACAAGAGCGATACCCATTACGATATCCATAATATTCTTGCCAAACTTCTTATCAAGCCATTTTTCAAACTTAGAGGGTTCTGAATCTTCCTCAAGCCCATAAACCTCTGCGGAAATATTAAGCACCTTATAGCTTAATATAAAGGACTCTACCATTCCCACAACACCGCGAATAATGGGGAGATTAAGGAATTTATACTTCTTTCTTATCGAAACGTGCTTTTCCTTGACAACGACTATATCGCCGTCCTCCTTACGGACTGCAACACCCATAGTGCCGTCCTTGCCCTTCATCATGATACCCTCAAGTACCGCTTCACCGCCTACCGTTCCAAGACGGCAGTTCATTATTTTTTCTTTATTTTTTGCCATAGCTGTTCCTCATTAATATATATTTATACAGTATTATATTATATCATAATAAAACTTAAAAGTACATAGTTTTTTATAAAATTCAAGCGAAAATCAATCATATTTTTTAAAAATATATATTGAAGGCAAAAATAATATGAAAAAATTTCAAATTCCCTTGATTTTTGACGACGAATGTATTATCATATTTACTAACAGTAATGTAAATCTATTCAGTAATGAGGAGACATAAAAAATGAGTCAGAAATTCAGAAGAATCGGTGTTCTCACATCCGGCGGTGACGCTCCCGGTATGAATGCCGCAGTAAGAGCAGTTGCTCGTGCAGCTATCCAGAAGGGTGTTGAGGTTGTAGCTATTTATGAAGGCTATAAGGGTCTTATCACCGAGAACTTAAAGGTTATCGGCAACCGTGACGTGTCCAACATCATCAACGTTGGCGGTACAGCACTCTACTCCGACAGATGTCTTGAGTTCAAGACCGAGGAGGGTATGCAGAAGGCTATTGCTACCTGTAAGAAATATGAGATCGACGGTATCGTAGCTATCGGCGGCGACGGAACATTCCGCGGTGCTACCGACCTTTCCTGGAGAGGTATCCCCACCATCGGTATTCCTGCTACCATCGACAACGATATCACATCCACAGACTATGCACTCGGCTTCGATACAGCTATGAACACAGTTCTCGGCCTTGGCGACAAGCTCCGTGACACATGTGAGTCCCATGCAAGATGTAACGTAATCGAGGTTATGGGCCGTAACGCAGGTTACATCGCACTTCAGACCGGTATCGCACTCGGTGCTTCCGCTATAGTTCTTCGTGAATGCGACTTTGATGAAGCAGCAGCACTTGAAAAGATCAAGGCTTCCAAGGCTGAGGGTAAGCGTAACTTTATCGTTATCGTAGCTGAAGGTGTTCCGGATTATGCAGAAGGCTTCGCTAAGAAGATTCAGGCTGAGACAGGCATTGAGACTAAGTTCTGCCGTCCCGCACATATCGTTCGCGGCGGTTCTCCCACACTTCGCGACAGACTTATCGCTTCCCAGTACGCAGAGAAGGCAGTTGAGCTCCTTCTCGACGGTAAGAGTGACGTTGTTGTTTGCATGAGAGACGGCAAGATCGTTGAAACTGATATTTCCTACGCTCTTATCCTTGACAGAATGTACAAGGGTACTCTTAAGGACGGCGACCTTGATAAGTTCACACCCGAGCAGGTTGAGGCTATGAAGGCATTCTGCGCTATGCGTGATGCCGAATTCAAGGAAATGTATGCTCTCTCCGACCTCATTTCTCACTAATAATTAATATAAAGCGTAAGCCCGACCTTAGCGGTCGGGCTTTTTGTTATTCAATTATAATATTATAATAATTATATGATTCATCGTTATACTGAACGCAGAAGGTATAGGTCACTCCGCGCTTAAGCCTTATGGTGTAGCTGTCATACTGATAGTTTTTACCGCTGACTCCTATGCAGCCTTGGGCGTTCTTTATTTCACTCGCTGTGCTGTAAACACCTTCGGCATAGCGTATAACCTTAAAGTCCTCGATATTATAGAAGGTGATAAGCTCACCCTCAATTTTATATTCGGGTGATTTCTTAGTTACCTTATACTTATAGATTACTTCATAGCCGTTGGCATACACAACCGCAACACTAACAGTTCCCTCTTCACGGAATTGGATAGTGTATTCATCCAAGCCCGAAAGAATGTCCTTTGCAGTAAAAGCACGGCTTCCCTGTGCACGTTTCACCTCACCGGGGGTAGAATAATCACCGTAGGCTGTTCGGATAACCTTAACTCCCGCAAGATTTGAAACCGTTAACTGCAGACCGTTTTCCTTAAACACAGGCTCATTTACAGACAATTCAACCGTAATAAACCTATATGCTCTTGAGCTGTCATCATATCTTATACATACAGTATAAATACCCGGTTCGGAAAGAATATAGCTGTAATCATGCTTTGTGCCGATCTTGTTCTTCGTTATCTGCACAAGGGCATCAGGGCGAAGCTCACCGTAATTATCATACTCACCCTTTGCTATAAAATAGTCCTTTACTCCGTAGAGGTTCTTAAGAGTAAGTGTAACTCCGTTTGCCTCTGTCTCTTGCTCCATTACGGCAAGGTCAACGGTATAAATAAACTCGCTTGCGTCATGATACTTTATCCAGAAGGAATATACTCCACCCTCTGTCATAGGTATAGCGGCAATATTATTTTCGGTAAATCCGGCTATTGCAGAAGCATTAAGAGTAACGCAGCCCTCGGCATTTTTAATTGCAGAGGAGGTGGAATACTCGCCAAATGCATATCGTATATACTTGATATTTTCTGCCTTTGTAACAAGCACGTTATATCCGTGAACACTCAGCTCGGGATCGGGGAGACAAGGTATTATCTCGCTTTCGCGATAACTGCAATTTACACACCCTCTTTCCCTTTTACCCTCGGAGGAAGGTGTGGCAGAAATTACTGTTTTCCATTCGGTTAAGCTATGACCCTTTGCAGTACCCTTTACCGAAAGTCTGGAGAAGGTTCCGCAACCGTAATCACAGTAGGCGGTTTTTGTACCGTCCTTTGTACAGGTAGCATTGTCATCATACACATAATTTGAGAAACGGTGGTCTGTGTTGGTAAAGTAGTCGGTAACGAGCTTGTAATTTCCGCAGCCGTAATCACAATAGGAAATGTCAACTCTGTTGGCCTGACAGGTAGGCTCGGTATATACGGTATATACCGTGTAGCTGTGGGGCTTTGTCGCAGTTTCCTTGGTATAATAATCGCCGCAGCCCGAACAGGTATACTTCATAACCGCCTTACGAGAGCAAGTTCCGGGGTCGATTTCTTCACCTATATAATTATGGACCTTGGAATTTGGGATCTCCCTTGTGTCTGTTGCATAGCAGTTATCACATTCGGCGGTTTCGGTGGCGTTATTTGTACAGCTGCCGTCATTGTTGGAAATATATTTTGTAAAAGAGTGGGCATCGCAGATAAGCACGTATCCACAGCCGTAAACATTGTCATATTCCAATAAATACTCATGAGCATAGCTACCCTTATAACAACGCAAAACCATTTGGGGATATGGATGTTTATCCACGGCAAATGCAAAGCCGCTTATATTTGTAATTGTTTTAGGTAATGTAATATATTGGGCGCCAACATAT
>SVTI01000067.1 GCA_015063855.1 Oscillospiraceae bacterium | reverse complement strand
AGAGAGAAGATGATGTTCTCGTTATCTGGGTTGGCTCCAACGACCTTTACGGTGCTAACGATACCTCTCTCTTCGATACTATCGTTGCAAATCAGCAGGCTATCATTGATTATGCAGGCACAGACGAATACATCATCGTTGGTTATACCGCTGATATGTATATCGGTAACAACAACTACAGAACCTGTGTAGATGATTTTAACGCTCTTATGGCTGAGCAGTGGGGTGACAAGTTCCTTAATGTTAAGGCTTATATGGGCACAGAGCAGTGCCTTGCAGACTACGATATCACACCTACCGAACAGGACATCGAATTCCTCAACAAGGGCTGGATTCCTCCGTCACTTCTTGAGAACAGTGCAAACCTCATTCACTTCAATCAGCTCGGTTACGATATCGTAGCAGATATGGTTGCAGAAAAGATAGTTGAATTAGGTTATTTAAACTAAAGGTATTGATTTATTAATAAACATATAGTATAATAGTCTCAATAATTTTCCAAGGAGAAAACCAACATTATGATCATTGAAAGATATCAGAAGGCTGTTGACGACCTTTTTGCCAAGGTAAGAGACACACAGATGGACAAAATCAAAGAAGCAGGTAAGATGATGGCTGACGCTATGTGCGCTAAGAAGAACATCGTTATTCACGATACAGGCCACATTATAAATGCAGAGATGACACAGCGTAGCGGCGGTCTTATCGCTCCCAAGATGCTCAGATATTATCTCGTTACCGAGACCGACGGTCTTGACACTCCCGAGAAGAGAGCTAAGAACCTCAACATGGAGGGCATGGCAGAGCTCGTTTACCGTTGCTCATATATGACCGGCGGCGACCTTCTTATCATCGGTTCCGTTTCCGGCAGAAGTGACCAGGTAGTTGATCTTGCTATTACTTGTAAGAATCACGGCTGTAAGATCATTGCTCTTACATCTCTTGAGTATTCTAGCCAGGTACAGAGCTGTCATACTAGCGGCAAGCGTCTCTTTGAGGTAGCAGACCTCGTTATCGACAACTGTGCACCTCTCGGTGACGGTATGCTTGATATCGAAGGCTACGAAGTACCCTTCGGCCCTGCATCCGGTCTTTCTGCAGTATACATCATGTGGCAGGTTTATGCAGCTTGTCTCGAGGAGATGACTGCAAGAGGTCTTAAGCCCGGTATCCTTAAAAGCTCCAATAATGGCGGTGATGATTTCAACCTTGAACTCGAGCACCGTTACCAGGAACTCGGTTATTAATCAAAAACAAAACAGGCTCATTTTTGAGCCTGTTTTTTGTATACCCATTGAAATGAAAAAAGAATTGTGTTATAATATCTGCATTAAGGAGGTTGTAACTATGAAGAAGATAACAACATTGTTTTTAACTCTAATAATGCTTATTACGTCAATGAGTATTAGCGTATCGGCGCACCCCTTTACCGATGTTGTCGAGGGAAGCTGGTATGAGGATGCCGTTAATTATTGCTATGATAACGGACTTATGAAGGGAACGGGTGACACTTCTTTCTCTCCTAAGGGTACAGTTACCCGTGAGCAATTCGTTCAGGCTCTTGCACAGAAGGAAGGGGTAGACCTTACCGCATATGCAGATGCGGCGGCTAACACACCTTTTACCGACGTTCCCGCAGATAAGTGGTATTCAAACGCTATTGAATGGGCGAGAGCTAATGAGATCGTTACAGGTACATCCGCTACCACCTTCGGTCTCGGTGTTAAGGTAACACGTGAGCAGATGGCTACAATGTTTGCAAGATATGCAGACGGTAAGGGTCAGAAGATCAATTATGCCGCAGATCTTGGTTCCTTCGGCGATAAGGCTAAGATTAGCTCATGGGCTTTTGACGGTGTAAACTACGCAGTTGCAGTAGGTCTCTTCAAAGGTAATGAAAAGGGCGACTTTGCTCCTCAAGGTCAGGCTACCAGAGCCGAGCTTGCTACAGTCCTTCAGAGAGTAAACGTTCGTACGGAGCGCCGTGTTGTCTGCTACGGTGACAGTCTTACCATGGGTATACAGACGGGCTTCGGAGATATCGTTGACGTTCCGTATCCGATACGACTCGGTCAGTATCTCGGAATCGAGGGTATCAATTACGGTATAGGTGCCGAGACCTCTGATATGATCGCAATGCGTCAGGGTGCTTTGGCAGTATACGTGGATGATATTACTATCCCCGAAGAGTGCGAGCCTGTGCTTCTCAATTATACTATCGATAATGACGATGAATTCTCGGTGTTTGCGATGTATGGTTTTGAGGGTATCAATGACTGTGAGATCGCAGGTGTTAAGGGTAAGATAACCGCTTATTCTGATGATGATAACAGATTTAATGAGGAGATATACTTTGTTCGTAATGAACCCGGGGAAGAGGTAGTTATTACCGAGCCTGAACGTATTATTACCCATGCCATGATGGATGCAAAAGAGGACGATATTCTTGTTATCTGGTCAGGCTCAAACGATCTTCTCGGTGCTGTCGATACAAGTCAGTTTGAGACCATTACAGGCTATATCGATGCAATGATTGAGTACGCAGGTACGGACGAATACGTTGTAGTCGGTTATACTGCAGATGATTATCTCGGAAGCAATATCTACAGAGATTGTGTGAATGATTACAATATTCTCCTTGCAGAAAAATACGGTGATAAGTTTGTAAACGTGAAGAGCTATCTTGCTACCTATGATGCTCTCTATGATCACGGTATAGAGCCTACAGAGAGTGATATCGAAAGACTTAAGAAGGGATGGATACCCTATTCACTTCTCGATGAAAGCGATTACCCCGTCCACTTCAATCAGATAGGCTATGATATCGTAGCCGATATGGTGGCAGAGAAGATAATCGAGTTAGGCTATCTTGGTTAAATGAATATTTCGTATTGCATTTTACAGCCAAAGATGATATAATATATCTATATCCTATAGAACGGAGAAAAGAAAATGAAAAAAATAATTTGTCTGTTTCTTTGTCTTGTGATGCTTGTGCCTATGACAAGTGTGTTTGCAAGTGCAGAGAAGGAAAATGCTGTTACAGCTTATTCTGCCAAGGCATCTGCGCCGGTTGGAAGAATAGTATGCTGGGGTGACAGCCTTACTCAGGGTCTGAGAGACGGATTTCACGATATCTCTCCCCGTCCCTATCCCACCGCTTTAAGTGAGATACTTGGTGTCGAGTCGCTTAATTTCGGTGTCGGCGGTGATACCGCAGAGGCTATTGCAATGCGTCAGGGCGGTATCAGTATCTACGTTGATGACGTTACCATTCCCGCAGAGGCACAGTGGGTTCCCATTACCATTATCGGTGAGGATGGCTACAGCCCTTCTACTCTTGCAGCGAACGGTGATACAGGTCTTAACGACGTTACCATAGGCGGTATCAAGGGTAAGATCAATTGGAATTCCGGCTATGCAAGACATGAGTTTATCCGTAACGAGCCCGGTGAGGAGCTTGTTATAACCGAGCCTACGCAGATATTCACCTACGGTATGAGTGTACCTAAGAACGGTGACGTTCTCGTTATGTGTATTGGTGCGAATAACAGAACTTGGACCGACTCAGAAGAGGATTTTCAGACTCTTATCGATATTCAGCAGTCGATCATTGACTATGCTGCAACCGATGAGTTCATCATAATTGCCTTCCCCCGCATTGAGTTCTTAAAAAATTATGCCGCTTCATTTAATGAAAAGCTTGCAAAGTACTGGGGTGAGCATTTTGTTGATTTCAATGATTACATGATGACCGAGCAGTGCTTGTTGGACTATAATTTAACAATTACAGGTCCCGATAAGAAGGACATGCGTGACGGTAAGATCCCGAGAAGCCTTCTTGCAGCAGGCGATCTTCATCCTAATCAGATAGGCTACGATATCATTTCCGAATTCGTGGCACAGCGTATCAAAGACCTTGGATATCTTGAGCCTAAGGCTGATTTTGACCCCGAAATGCCCTTTACCGACGCTGTAGCAGGTCAGTGGTACTACAGCTCTGTTAAGTACTGTGCAAACAACGGACTTATGAACGGTACAGGAGCAAACAGCTTTAATCCTAAGGGTGGCGTTACAAGAGAGATGTTTGTGCAGACTCTTGCTAATATCGAGGGTATCGATGCGTCGCTCTATAAGGATAAGACTGCATTCGACGACGTTAAGGCAGGCCAGTGGTACTCTGCCGCTATCGAATGGGCAAGAGCAAATAAAATAGTGAACGGTATCTCCGAAGTCAAGTTCGGTCTCGGTCAGAGTGTTACCCGTGAGCAGATGGCTACCATGTTCAGAAGATACGTTGAGTATAAGGGCGGAGATATCACAGCTTCTGCAGATCTTTCTTCCTTTAAGGATAGTGCTAAGATTTCAGAGTGGGCTAAGGACGGTGTAGCATTTGCTGTAGCCGTAGGACTTTTCAAGGGTGATAATAAGGGTAACTTTAATCCCCAGGGTAAGGCTACCAGAATGGAGCTTGCAACAGTACTTCACAGATATCACTACAAGTCTGTATACGGTATAGAGGCTCCCGATTCCAATGCGGCTGACAGTCTTCTTGTTGAGGCTGAAAGCGCACAGAGAATAGTTTGCTTCGGTGACAGCTTAACTGTAGCTTCCGGTCATACCTCTTTCCCCGCACTTCTTCAGAAGAGATTTAACGTTCGTGCACAGAACTACGGTGTAGGCGGAGAGGGAAGCGGAACTATTGCAAGACGTCAGGGTGCGATACCCTTCTATGCTCCTCCCGTAACTATTCCCGCAGACACAACACCCGTTCCCATGCAGATGATAGATGGTGAGGGCGATGAGATAGATATCAGTTACTTTGGTGTTGCAGGATTGAATCCTGTAACTATAGGCGGTGTTGAGGGTAACTATTATTATGATCAGGCGAAAGAGGATTTCTATTTCAAGCGTACTCAGGCAGGAGAAGAGGTTACCATTTCTACACCTACCAGAGTTATCACCTCTGCGATGAAGAATCGCCGTGAAAACGATATTCTTGTTCTCTTCATTGGCAGTAATAACCACTACAGTTCAAAAAATACCGATGAGCTTATAGCTATTCAGGAGCAGATGATCAAATATTCAGGCTCTAAGAAGTTTATCATCGTCGGTCTTACTTCTAAGGACTATATGAGTGAGGTTGACGAGGTAAATGCTATCCTTAAGGAGCGTTGGGGTAAGAACTTCGTTGATCTCCGTGAGTACATGATGACAGAGGAGTGCCTTACCGATAACGGTATCACACCTACCGAGCAGGATCTTATTGATCTTGCCAACGGAGAGATTCCTTCGTCTCTTCGTACCGATACCATCCACGGTAATCAGACCTTCTACAATATTATTGCGGATATGGTAGGAGACAGAATGGAAGCGCTTCATTATATAAGATAATAAAAAAGCGCCGCCGGGCGCACCGAATTTCGCCCATTTCTGAAGTGCGAACAACTCACACGAAATGAAGTAATTTCCTATATATTAATAAAAAGAGTTGCCGAAATCGGCAACTCTTTTAAATTTCAATCAATATTGCTCTTACAGGCGCTCCGTCACAGCCGCCAAGATTTACAGGTGCTGCATTGAGAAGATATCTGCCTTCGGGAACATGAGAAAGTCTGATACCCTCAAGAAGGATTATATCCTTACCTAAAAGCTCTAAGTGTACAGCCATCGGTGCATCCTTCGGACCTACCGTTTGAGATTCATTTCCGAGAAGGTCAAGCGCAGCCGACCCAAAGATCCTTGCCGCTTCAAGTGAAACGGTAGCATCACCTTTAATAAGTATCTTCTTACAGCCGTCAGCGTCATTGAGTATTCTTTGTGCATCTATATCGGTCATAATACCCTCGTGCTCCGATACGTAACAATCACCTACAAGGCTTTCAAGGGGTAAGCTGTCTATCGTTTTACCTTCATCATAGAAATGATAAGGTGCGTCTATATGTGTACCGTTATGGGCGCAGAGTGAAAGGGCGGTGAGATTACATACGTCACCGTTACTTATTGAGCACAGAGTTTCCTTTTGGGGATTCGGGTCCCCGGGATAAATCTCACACGAAAAGAGTTCCTGGCTTATATCATATATTTTCATCTTTGTCTCCTAAGCTATTGACTTGGTATACCCTTTGATATTATAATTATTATATAATATAATTTAATTACAGTCAAGGAGAAATCAAGTGAACAAGAATTTCGGATTCGGATGTATGAGACTGCCTACGGTGAACGACGATATAGATCATTCTGCATTTTCACAAATGGTGGATGCCTTTATGGATGCAGGCTTTAATTATTTTGATACTGCTCACGGATATCACGGAGGTAAGAGTGAAACGGCTCTTCGTGAATGCCTTGTTAAAAGATATCCTCGTGAAAGCTTTGAGCTTTGTGATAAGCTATCGACAAATTTTTTTGAAAAGGAGGAGGAGATAGATCCTTTTTTTTGCAACCAGCTCGAATGGTGCGGAGTTGACTATTTTGATTACTATCTTCTTCATGCACAGGACAGAAATCTTTACGAAAAGTATATGAGATGTAATGCCTACGAGCACGTAAAGAAATTCAAAGAGCAGGGAAGAGTTAAGCATATCGGTATATCATTCCACGATAAGGCTGACGTGCTTGAAAAAATACTTACCGAGCATCCCGAGATAGAGATTGTACAGATCCAGTTCAATTATGTTGACTATGAGGATCAGTCTGTGGAATCCCGAAAGGTTTATGAGGTATGCCGTAAATTTAATAAACCGGTTATAGTGATGGAACCGGTTAGGGGTGGAAGTCTTGTAAGGCTTCCTGATGAGGCTAAGCGTGTGTTCGATGCCCTTAACGGTGGAAGCTATGCCAGCTATGCTATACGTTTTGCCGCAGGCTTTGAGGGGGTTGTAATGGTTCTCTCGGGTATGAGCGATCTTTCAATGGTCAAGGATAATACAGCCTATATGAGTGATTTCAAACCCCTTGATGAAGCGGAAAGAGAAGCGGTGGATAAGGTGTGCTCGATACTTACCGAAAAGGACCTCATACCCTGTACCGCCTGCAATTACTGTGTGGACAGCTGTCCCATGAATATCCCGATCCCCGATTTCTTCTCCTGTCTTAACGGTAAGAAGAGATTTAACACATGGAATGCTAATTACTATTACGGTATATATACAAAAAAGGGTGCTAAGGCAAGCGATTGTATCGAGTGCGGTGCATGTGAAGAGCTTTGCCCCCAGCATCTTAAGATAAGAGATCTTCTCAAAGACGTAGCAAAGGAATTTGAAGAAAAATGAAAACGCTGACAGATACGTTTAAATTATCTAACGGATACGAGATACCCTGCGTAGGCTTCGGTACCTGGCAGACACCAAGCGGTGAGGTATGTATAGATTCTATCGTTAAGGCGGTGGAATGCGGTTACCGTCATATTGATACAGCCGCGGTCTATGGTAACGAAAAGAGCGTTGGTGATGCTATCAAGTCTTGCCAAGTGAAAAGGGAAGAGCTGTTTATCACAAGTAAGGTGTGGAACAGCGAGAGAGGTTATGAGACTACACTTGCCGCCTTTGAAAAGACGATGAGCGATCTTAAGCTTGATTATCTTGATCTCTATCTCATTCATTGGCCTGCATCTGCGTATCGCTTTGAAAATTGGGAAGAGATAAATCTTAATACATGGAGAGCCATGACCGAGCTTTATAAATCGGGAAGGATCAAGGCTATCGGTGTGTCAAATTTCTTACCTCATCACATGGATGCGTTAATGAAAACTGAAATTAAACCTATGGTTAATCAGATAGAATACCATCCGGGACAGACACAGAACGAAACTGTCGAATACTGTAAACGTAATGGTATTGTAGTTGAAGCGTGGAGTCCTCTCGGTACGGGAAGAATGCTCACTAACGAAACACTTATTGAAATTGCGAAAAAGTATAATGTAAGTGTGGCACAGCTCTGCATTCGCTTCTGCTTACAAAACGGAGTTTTACCCCTGCCCAAGTCTGTTACACCCTCACGAATCAAGGAAAATGCAGATGTGTTCTCCTTTGAGATAAGTGCGGCTGACATGGCGGAAATCAATGCTATGGAATACTTCGCAGGCTCGGGTCTTGATCCGGACACAGAGGATTTTTAAGGGTTTCACCCTTAACCCTGCGTATCGGGCATAAAGTTTGCGATTGCCGTTTCTTTATCCCCCGAAGTGGAGTAAACGATAAATTTATAGTTTATCGGTGAGTTTAAACTAATGAAAATGTAAAGCATTAAACGAAAAGTTTACTGATACTAAAGCGCCCCTTGCCTAAAGGGGAGAGGGCCACAGTCGATATTCTGAACGAGTGCGCGAGTTTAGAATATCGACGGGTGTGGCGAGGGGATATAAACAACGAACAGTTATAATTCAACGCTATTTAAAGAGTATCCCTCCACCGCTCCGCGGTCCCCCTCCCTTTAGGCAAGGGAGGCTCGGTTTTGTGCAAACTCATCGTTTATTTTAAGACGTTTCGTTACAGTAGAATCACCTTGTAGATATGCTTATTTCGGGCATTGAAAAATCGATTACTGCTAACTCCAAGCTCGAAGCATATGGGTGAAGGGTGAAACCCTTCCAAGCCCGAAGTATAGCCGCGGTGCAACCGCCCTGCCTGTAATTTAGTGTTGGCCCCTGTTAATATGAAAAGGCTATCGCAAATGCGATAGCCTTAATTTATATCTTTGATATTCTCTGTCCCATAAGTATGGGTGTTTCGATTTCCTTTTCTGTATTGATAAAGAGCTTTTCGTCTATTACAGCCCTGTCCTTCTGTATGAGCATTATAACAGTGCTTCCTCCGTAGAGGAACATACCCTTTTCCTCACCTCGCATTACTCTGCCCTTACCATGAAGATTTTTTATCTTACCTACAAGCATAGCACCGACCTCCATCTGGAGGAGCTTGCCGTGTTTTTCGGTTTCGATAACGGTATACTCACGGCAGTTGCGAGTGAATACAGGATAGACTTCAAGGGCTATCGGACGAACAGTATGGAGCTTACCCTTGATGAAGATATTTTCACCTTTTTCTCCGTCCATGGGGTAGCAATATCTGTGATAATGGTTTACACAGAGACGGAAAACCAGACAGATTCCATCCTTATATTCCTTTGCCAGCTCTTCATTTTCGAGAAGCGAGGATATTGAATATCTGCTCTGCTTTACGGGGATAACCGTATCATCATTGATGTGATATGCGGAGAGCAGACCGTCACAGGGGGAGATAAGCTCGCTTTCGTCTTCATCGATAGGACGCTTTCCTTCCTTTATCTTACGGCAAAAGCAATCGTTAAAGCATTTAAAATTATCTGCCTCAAAGTCATTGAGATCGATATTGTTTTTGCTTACGAATTTCTTGATAAGCGATTTTGAAAGAGGTGAATCAAGATATACTCCGCACAGCTTGGAGATCCAACGGGCGGTAAGAAGTTTAAGAGCAAGTCTTCCTACGGGGTTACCGTAGAGAAAACGAAGGGATACGGATTCATTATTTTTGTTATTCATATTTAGCCCATTCTTTTAATATGGTAGAGAATGAATAAGAGAAGTGCCGCCGCTTCAAGAACACCGATAGCAATCATGATCAGTATTCCCTTGAGACCCGGCTTAGGCATACGGAACTTAAGCACAAACATCAATCCTGTGATCAGGGTAACAGGGAAATATATAATGGAGATGTCGACCTTGGTAATGTAGTTTACAAGCATTACCGTGGGGAATATTAGAGCTGCAGAGGTTACGGGAAGTCCCATAAAATACTTACGGGAAGTGCTTTCCTTACGCTGACGTTCTTCCTCGGTTACATTAAAATATGCCAATCTGATAAGTGCTGCCAACACGTAGAGAATAAGGATTGCAAAAAGAAGGGTAGTCACAAGTATATTGGCAAGCTTGCTGTCGTTATCCCTCATGAGAGAGCAGAGATAGGGTGATGTTCTGATAAGCGCAGCACCTATACATGCAGGAAGAACACCAAAGGCTACAAGATCGGAAAGAGAGTCTATCTGTATGCCGAAGCTCTTTTCCATTTCGGTGCGATTCTTCTTAGTACGTGCAACTCTGCCGTCGAAGGCATCAAGAAGGCCGCAGAGCATAAGGAAAAATATGCCCCAGTAGGGATGTGCTCTGTCAGCGAGAGAGATAAGTATACCCGAGCCTGCAGATATCAGAGAGATATATGTAAGTATAACCGTGTAGTCATAAAAACCTAACATACTTTTTTACTCCTTAACTTAATAATGATGTATTGTATTAATACAGAAACTCCGCATAATAATACGCAGAAGTAGAAGGATAAGGTTCTTGAGAGAAGCTGAAGCTTGACAGCCTCTGCCTCGCTCATTATATTACCGAAGCCATCGAACATAAGGTAGTCTGCTATTCCTATACCTCCCGGTATGGGAACGCAGTAGCTTCCGATAGTTGTATATGCCTGAAGAAGAATTACCTTAAAGGAGTCCTTGATCGAGGCTCCTGTTGTTGCCATATATGTAAACATGGTGACCGCTATCTGAGCGATTCTCTGTATAAAATTAAAGAGAAATACAAAGAAGAGGGTCTTTTTGTGTACCGAAATGATCTCTGTGTATTTTCGGTATTCCTCCATGTAGGCGTTAAGCTTTTTTTGCTTTTCATCAGTTTTTTTGATCAACTTTATTTTGGCAAGTAAACGAAGGATCGCCGAGCTGATTTTGTGAAGAAGTCTTTCGTTTGCAATAAGCATTGCGAAGAATATGATCAATCCTATCTGGAAGATGAAGCCTCCCAGCACGAGAATTTTTGAAAATATGGAGTACTCGGCGAATAAACCGAGTCCGAAAATAAAGGTCAGTATACCTATTACGACTATTGAAACGGTATACATACAGAGGTTGACCAGCAGGGCCGCAGTTGTCAACATTGAGTCCATACCGTCCTTCATCATGAAAAAGGCGCTGGCAGGCTGACCTCCTGTGGCAGAGGGTGTTATTGCGGAGAAATATATATCCGCAGCTGAGTATATGTATCCCTTCCACAGCCCCGGCTTATATCCGAAGGCTCTGCAGAGTATCAGGAGAGCCAGACCCTCAAATAGAATGAAGCAGAGCATACTGAGAACTGCCGCTATAAGTCCCGGCTTTGAGGCATCCAAAATATATTCAATATAACTTGACAGAGAAAAGCTCTTACTTTGAGAAATTATAGCTACGACGCTTAATGCCGCAATAACAATAAAGACTATCGACCATAGCCAATTGTTGCTTTTGTCGAAGCTTTTCTTATTGATGCGAGTATTCTTTTTAGACATTTATTACTTACCTTGCTTTATTTTGTCAAATATTCTACCTAAGTTGAATTTCTTTGTTAAAAACCATCCTATCTCAACAGCAAGAACACCTGCTATGATATCCGCAAAGAAATGCTGCTTGATAAGAACTGTTGAAGCGAACACCAATACCGAGAAAATGAATTGGAATGTTACATAGCTCTTATGCTTGCCGTAGGTAAGGCAGGCACCGCGGAAGCATATCCAGCTTTCAAGACAGTGGATGGAAGGAAAGAGGTTTACAGGCTTATCAATACTGTACAGAAAAGAAACGATACTGTCAAAGAAGCTTCCCGACGTTAACTGCGGTCTTGTTATCGTTACGGGAAAAACTATGTAGAGAGTAAAGCATATAAGCTTTGCTATAATATCGCTTGAAGCGATCTGATAACAGTTTTCCTTAGAGGTTCGACAATGTACTATATATGAAAGTACCCACTGAAGGTATGCAAGAACGTAGAAAACGACGAAGAAACCGCAGAAGGGCAGATTATCGTCTATCCATGTACCAAGATCATGATGCTTGAAGTCCTCGGAGATCATGGGGCATATATAGTATGTGATACAGTTGATGATAATGACTGAAATTATAGGAATGTATGCGAATTTAGGGAAAATCGGTTTTTTGATTTTTTTAATCATAATAATATCCCTTAAAAACAAAAATTAAATACTATTTATATAAGTATAACATATAATTATTAAAATACTAAAACATATATATAAATTTATTATTTTTTGTGAAGAATAATTATTTTATTGATAAAATATCAAAAAAATTATTGCATGATGTCGTTTTTAGTGATATAATTAAAAGAAAAAACATTTTTTAACATAAAGGAGTAAATAAAGTGAACGCAAAAGTACAGAGAGTCATGGATATTATCCGTGAGAATGACATCAAAATGGTTGACTTTAAGATGGTAGACATTAACGGTCAGTTTCGTCACGTTACCATTCCCGCAAAGGATTTCTCCGAGGAGGTAATGAAGAACGGTATCGGCTTTGACGCTTCCAACTACGGTTATGCGGTTGTTGAGAAGAGTGACATGGTATTTATACCCGATCCTGACAGTGCAGCGATTGACCCCTTCTGTGATATTCCCACCATTTCTATGGTAGGTAATGCAATGATCATCGATTATCCCGAAAACAGACCTCTTCCTCAGTACCCCAGAAATATAGTTCTTGCGGCTGAGCAGTATATGAAGGACAGCGGTATTGCTGATGAAATGTATATCCTTCCCGAATTTGAGTTCTATCTTTTCGATCAGGTAGGCTGGGACGTTTCAGCAAACTCTATCGGTATGAATATTGATTATAATCAGGCTCATTGGAACAGCTATAATGAGGGTACAGGTGTAGTAGTTCCCAAGCAGAAGAACTATCATATCGCTAAACCCTTCGATGATTCCTACGAAATGAGATCTGAGATGTGTATGCTTATGGAGGATCTCGGCATTGGTATCAATTATCACCATCCCGAGGTTGGAGCCGCAGGTCAGTTCGAGATCGAGCCTAAGCTTGGCCTTATGTCCAAGATGGCTGATGCTACCATGCAGATCAAATATATCATTCATAACGTAGCGCGTAAGTACGGCAAGTCCGCTACATTCATGCCCAAGCCCGTTATGGGTGAGGCAGGTAACGGTATGCACGTTCATATGCTTCTTATGAAGGACGGTGAGCCTGTATTCTCGGATGACAACGGTTATTCTCATCTCTCTAAGGAAGCTCATTACTTCATGGGCGGTCTTCTCAAGCACATCGCTTCTCTCTGTGCTATCACCAATCCCAGCACAAACTCCTTCAAGCGTCTCGTTCCCGGCTTTGAGGCTCCCGTAACCGTTGGTTATGCAACCTCCAATAGAAGCGCGGTTATCAGAATCCCCGCATATGCTAAGGAACCCAAGCTCCGCCGCTTCGAACTCCGTAATCCCGATGCTACCTGTAACCCCTACCTCTGCTATGCGGCAATTCTTATGGCAGGTATTGACGGTATCAAGAATAAGATAGATCCCCATGAAAACGGTTGGGGTCCTTATGACATGAACCTTTTCCATTTAAGTGACGAGGAGAAGGCAAAGCTTACTCAGCTTCCCACCTCCATTGATCAGGCACTTGATGCTCTCGAAAAGGATTACGAGTACCTCACCGCAGGCGGTGTATTCCCCGAATCTCTTATCAAGAAGTTTATCGCAACCAAGCGTGAGGAGGTCAGAGCTCTTGCGGCTATTCCTCATCCCGCTGAGTTTG
>SVTI01000066.1 GCA_015063855.1 Oscillospiraceae bacterium | reverse complement strand
AGAATTTTCCAACCGCTTGAAAGCTCTTAGAAAATTCCACCAATGCCACCTTCCCCGCTGGGGAAGGCTATTAGTGTAGTGCTCTCCGTTAGTTTATTTAAGACATTTTGTCACAGCAAACTCACCACTAAACTACAATTTGTCGATCTGTTAATTTCGGGCATTGAATTAACGATACTTGCAAACTTCATACACGAAGAGCAGGGTGCAGGGCAAAGCCCTTCAAACTATAATTTAAAGAAATAAATTGTCGGTTTAATGGCTTGAAATATAGTTATTTGTATATTTAATCGTCAAGGGACGTCGAGTCGCCGTCCCCTACGGGTCTACTGCAAATCCTTCATTTCGGGCATTGAATTAACGATACTTGTAAACTTCATACCCGAAGAGCAGGGTGCAGGGCAAAGCCCTGTTTATTTAATATATAGGAAATTGCTTCATTTCGTGTGAGTTGTTCGCACTTCAGAAATGGGCGAAATTCGGTGCGCCCGGCGGCGCTTATTTACATAAAAGAAAATAATTTATCAAATAATTTTGTTGTTTTTTTGTAACAAATATGGTAAACTATCTTCATTCTTGTAAAAAAACGGAGAAATCAAATGAAAAAATTATTTTCTTTTATCCTTATTATTACTACACTTCTTTATTTATGTGTAGTGACAGTATCAGCTAAGGACATTGGAGATAATTTAAGCTGGAAGCTTGAAAATGGCGTTCTTAGCATTTCGGGCAGCGGCGATATGGCGGAGCTTGAATCCGCCGAGGAATATCCTTGGCACGCTGAACGTTCCAAAATATCCGGAATCGTTATTTCAAACGGAATTACTTCTGTTTCGGATCACGCTTTTTCGGGTTGCAGAATTCTTTTTAACGTATCGATAGCTTCTACCGTCAAGTCTATAGGCACTCATGCCTTTGAGAATTGCCAATCGCTTAAGGAGATAAAGATTCCTTCATCGGTTACCGAGATAGGCGAATATGCGTTTTATAACTGTACCGCGATAAGAGACATGTATCTCAATGCACAGATCACAGAGATTTCTGAATATGCTTTTGCTAACTGTAAAAGCGTAAACATTATCACCCTTCCTTCGAGCCTCAGAAGCATAGGGGCTCACGGTTTTGAGGGCTGTGCAGGTCTGTTTTCGATCAATTTCAACAGCTCTCTTACAAAGATAGGTGAGAAAGCGTTTTATGATTGCAAGGCTCTTGAAAATATAAAGCTTCCTTTGGCGGTTTCACGAATCGGTGCAGATGCCTTTGTAAATACCGCAAACTATAATAATGCGGCTAACTGGAGTGATAACGGTCTGTATATAAACTCAAGGCTCGTTTCTGTTAAAAATGATAGGGTCGGTGAGTTTATTATAAAGGACGGCACATCCTACGTTGCAGAAAAGACCTTTTCAAATGCAAGCTTCGATTATGTTACTATTCCCGAAAGTGTAACAAGCATTGAATCGAACGCTTTTGATGAAAGCGGTGCCTCTATACGTTGTTACGAAGGTTCTTATGCGGAAAATTATGCAAAGACAAACGGTATTCCTTACGAGCTTATTACAGTCCTTGCAGAGCCTGTGTTTAAAGAGTTCGGTCTTCAGCTTACATTGTCCGAGATAGAGGACGTGGCTGTTATCCGTACCTGTTACGGTGATCTTGAAAGCGAAGCCGAGATCAAGAGGGGAGAGGAATCAAGATCCTTTAACTCTAAGCATACACTTAAGGGTGCTTCAAGCTTTACTCTTCAGTACAGAAAAGAGGGACTTGTCAGTGTTTACGTTCGTTATAATGACGGTCACAGTATTGTTTATAAGTATAACGTTACCAAGAAGACCCCGAAGCTTACGTCCGCAGGTAATACAGTTAATATAAGCGGACTTAAGGACTTTCTTGTTATCAGATATGCCAAGGGTGAATATACAACCTCTAATGCTTTAAAGAATGCTCCCGACTGTACCAATATAAGCCGGAAAAACCACAACGAGGACAGTATTTGCTTTACTCTTGAAAACGCAACCTACACCTTCTGTGTTCAGTATAAGGACGAAAGCTATAATTTCTATACCGTTAAGACAGATTCCGAAAAGCCTAAGATATACTGTGTAGGCGACAGCCTTACCATGGGTATAGAAACGGGATGGGGAAATATTGTTGATGTGCCTTATCCCGAGAGACTTGAGGAAAATACAGGGTATATTACCTATAATTACGGTGTAGGCTCGGATATTACAGAGCAGATAGCCATGAGAATGGGCTCTACTCCTGTTTACGTGAAGGATATTACAATTCCCTCTGACACCACACCCGTTGCCCTGACCCCTTATTATGAGGACGGCAGCAGAATACAGGGCTTCTGTTATAACGGATTTGCAGGAATCAATGACGTTGAGATAGCCGGTGTCAAGGGTAAGCTGACAGACGTTAACGGTGATGACAGCGATCACGGTATCAACCGTATATACTTTAAGCGCAATGAACCCGGTGATGAGATCAGGATAAGCTCTCCCGAGAGGATCGTGACCAATTTTGAACAGCAGATAACAAGCGACGATATTCTTATTATCTGGACAGGCTCAAATGATCTGGATGATGCGGACGATACCTCATATTTTGAATATTTTGTCGAAATGCAGGAGCAGATGATAGAATTTTCAGGTGTGGAAAAGTTCCTTATTATCGGATATACCGCTGATAACTATATTGGTGTGGACGGATATACAGAGTGCGCTGACGAATATAACGCTCTTATGAAGGAATACTGGGGCGAGAACTTTGTCGATCTTAAGGAGTATATGGCGACCTACAGAGCTCTTGAGGAGCATGCCATTGAGCCTACCGCAGACGACCATTACCGTCTTGCCAGAGGATGGATACCCAAGTCCTTCCTTGAAAGAGGCAGAAATAATATTCATTTCAATCAGATAGGCTATGACTGTGTTGAATACCTTATAGAAAACAAATTGCTCGAGCTGGGCTATATAGAAATATAAGAGATAGAAAAATAAGAGGCTGAAAAGCCTCTTATTTTTTCGCTGCGTCGAAACCGCTATTTTAATTTATAGGAAATTGCTCCGTTTCGGGCATTGAAGTTAGAGGTTTTGACGTAGTTCATGCCCGATCATCGCTGCGGGCCGGCGCCCGCTTTTTTATGTTTATTGTATTCGATCCCTTTTGTACGGGTATAGTGTATGCACCCTCGGTGATCTTTTTTGCAGAAACGGGCTTGCCGTTTACCGTAAAGGTATAATTTATGCCCGATTTCATGCATACGAGAATATGGGTGTTATCCTTAAGAACATCTGCGGTAAGACTAAGAGAGGTATTGTCCCCATTCCATTCGCTGTTCTTGATCATCGCCGCAAATCCGGGGGTGATCGTACCCGGTGTATAATATCCTGCAAAGAAAAGAGCAACGGGACAGGAGAGACCCGAGAAGTGATGATATCCGCTTCCTCTTCCGTTATGACATACCAGATGCTCAAAGCAGCAATAGGATGCGTCAAGTTCCTTTGCCCAGGCTGTGAGTGTCTTGTCTGCAAGCTCAAAGGCGAGATCGTCTTCACCTCTGTCGATAAGAGACTTCCAGAGTATCCACTGATGAGGCATCCATACAGTACCGTTCCAGTAGCCGTAGGGTGAATAATAGGACGCACGCTTATCCACAACGCCTACGCCTATATCGGTCATAAGTCCGTTCTTTATGTTGTCGATTATGGCATCTTCCTGATCCTTGGTACATATATCCGCTATATATGGCGTTATACCGTCCATGCCCATATTGTAGTTTGAGCCGTCCTTATAACGCATTATTCCGACAGGCTCACCGTCAGATGAATGCTTCATATAGGAAAAGTATCCGCATTCCTTGTCCCAAAGAGGGTATTTATGTATTCTTTCAGTATACTTTTCAGCATTGGCATCGTAATATGGGATATCCTCGTCGAAACCAAGCTCTTGTGCCGAGAGGTGCATTATCTTTGAGATAAGAACTGTAAATGCGGTGGTTATAACGGGTGTGGTATTTAAATGGTTATATTCCTCTGTGTACAGCGCATTTCTGAGCTGATGCTGTGGAGGATAGTCATCCCAACCGCCCGAATTGTAGGAGAGATGCCATGTTTTCAGAAGTCCCGAGGGTAACTGCTCGGGTGAACTGTCAAGCTCGGCATAGAAGCTGTAATACTGCTTGATCATGGGATACAACTCACGAAGCTCGTCTCTGTGCTCGGGGAAGTTGTCTATCAGGTGCTTGTATAGGAATATCTGTGTGGGTACTACACTACCGTGGAATATGTAGGGTGAGTGTCTGTCACCTACGGGAACAAGGTATGTATTCAGACAGTCAAAGCCTCGTTTGAAGTCTATATTTGCCAGACCCATACCGATAAATCCCGAATCCCAGGAATAGAGACTGTCCCAAAAGCGTCCGGGAGTGTTGTGCTTGATATACTGACGTCGGGTATAGATAGGATAAACAACGTTTAAAAGATTATTATAGCGCATCATATTCTGAGAGAATACGAAATCCTTGCCGTCGGGATTACACTCTGCCTCTGTGAAGCTCTGAGGCTTCATTTCTCTTTCGGTATCGCCCTTGAATACTCTGTAGCGTCTTACCTCGGATTCTCCCGGTGCTAAATATACGGGAGTGGAGAGTATAGCCTCATAAACTCCTTCACCTATACCTGTGATGACCTCGGAAACGTGGTCGTTTACCGTAAGCTGCAGAAGCTTTCCGATATCGTAGCATCTGCACTGACGACGGAGACGGATAGGTTCATACCATTTAACGGTATAACTGTCGGGCAGATCCTTATATTTTAAGGTCATGGAATTGTCGGTAACTGACTTTTCGGGAGTGAGGTTATGGGGTATTTTCTCAAACTTAACCTTGTCCGCAGATACACCGATACAGAAGGAATCGAGATTAATGGGCTTACCCTCGGAATATACGGTGAGCTCGGTTAAATTTTCCTCCTCAATGGGAAAGCTGACGTATGTATATTTATTACACGGCTCTAAGCTGAAGGTATAGGAGCTTGAAGCGGTCTTGAATGTAAGGGTACAAGCCTCTTCACAATTATATCGTATGCCGAGGGAATCGGTCTTGACCATGTCAAAGGTATACTTTAAGTAATGTCCCTTTTCGTTAAAGAAATAGCCGTCGATGGCGGTGCCGAGTCCGCTGGCATGGTTATGTATCTCCTCGGCTATACGGTTACCGTCTCCCGCTATCTTGCAATTGCAGTTGATATCGCTGTGATCTGTAGCATCTATATATATACAGCCCTCGGGAAGCTCTGCCTTGCAGAAATCAAAAAATCCCACCACCTCAGAGCCGGGCTTTCTTGCAGGAAGCTGCATTGATGCACAGAGCGTTATGTCAAGGGATTGATTATACTCTGTGTTATTTACAAAGGTACATACTATATCCGCCTGAGTATCATCGGTTATTGTGAAGTCCACGTCACAGTATACCCTGTCCTTCCACTCAAGCTCATATCTGTAGCAAAAGCGAGTCAGATCGGCATTGGCACCCCAGAGCTTTAAGCCCGTATCACTCTTTGAGTTGTGAGCGAGAACGCTTCTGCGGAAAAATCCCGGGAAGAGCTCAACGTTAAAGGTTGCACCCCTCTTTTTATCCGCTATGTGGCATACACCCATATATTCTTTATTATAAGGCCCGAAATCGCCTAATCTCAGATCATATCTTTTGTTATCCATACCGATCCTCCAATTGATTATGCTGCTATTATATCATTAATATCGAAGAAATTCTATAGTTTTTTGGAATTTGTGAAAAAACTATTGACAAAACACATAACTAAGTGTATTATTGTATTAGTGAGATATTACAGTTACGAGGTGAATTAATGGATTTTAAATTGGATAAGAGCCGAGCGATATGTCCGCAGATATATGACCGTTTATGCGCTCAGATAGCTTCGGGACAGCTCTCTCCTGACGAAAGACTGCCATCTGTCAGAGAATTGGCATTGATTTTAGGTGTGAATCCAAATACCGTACAGAAGGCCTTTGAAAATCTTGAAAAGGATGGGATACTTTATTCTCTCAGAGGTTCGGGGTGGTTCGTCTCTCAAAATGTAAATAAGGCGAGGACACGGCTTAATGAGATATTGAACGAAAAAACTGCAAGCTATTTTAACGAAATGAAGGCATTGGGACAGGATAGCGAGGCGGTAAAGAATTATATAAAGGAGTGGTGTGAATGAGCGAATTGTTATGCTGTGAGCATCTGACCAAAAAATACGGCTCCAAGGTTGCATTGGACGATATTAGCTTAAACCTTGGATGCGGTAAAATAATAGGTCTTCTCGGACCGAACGGATCGGGTAAGACTACACTTATAAAGCTTATAAACGGAATACTGACACCCACCAAGGGAACGGTCAAGATCGACGGTAAGGCTCCCGGTGTGGAAACGAAGAGAATAGTATCCTATCTTCCCGACAACATCTATCTTAATACGTGGATGAGGGTCGAGCAGATAGTAGAATACTTTTCCGATTTCTATGAGGATTTTCGTCCCGAGCTTGCATACAGAATGCTTGAAAATCTTAAAATTTCCCCCAAGGATAAGCTCAAACACTTGTCTAAGGGTAATAAGGAGAAGGTCTGTCTTATACTTGTAATGAGCCGAAAGGCTAAGCTCTACGTGCTTGACGAGCCTATAGCGGGTGTTGACCCTGCCGCAAGAGACTACGTTCTCAACACTATAATAAATAATTACGATCCCGACGCCACCGTTCTTATATCGACCCATCTTATATCGGATATAGAGCAGGTGCTTGATGAAGCGATATTTATCAATAACGGTAAGATAGTTCTTCATAAGAGCGTTGACGAGATACGTGAGGAAAACTCCAAGAGTGTGGATGAGCTGTTCAGGGAGGTGTTTAAGTGGTGGTAAAGAAGCTTTTAAAATATGAATTTAAGTATTATCTTCGTATATTGCTGCCCGTTTATGCCATATATCTCCTCACGGCGGTAGTGGGCAAGTAGTCTATACTTTTTGAAGACTCATTAGAAAAAATCGAATGGCTGTATGCGTTAATGTTCGGTGTAAGCTCACTTGTGGTGGTTATGGGAGCCTTCGGTTTATTTGTCGGTACGATAGTTCTCGCAGTAAAGCGTTTCTACAAAAGCATGTATTGCGGAGAGGGCTATCTGACCTTTACTCTTCCGGTAACCGAGAGCGCGCATATACTTACCAAGCTTTTTACAGCCGTTATCTTTGAGCTGTTTACAGGTATTGTTGTATTTTTTGGAATTACGATCTTCACATTCGAAGATGGTTATGCCAAAGCGATAAATAATATAGGAGAGTTTTTCTCGGAGGTATATAAATACCTCGGTGCCAGTCTGATACTTTACATAATCGAGCTTATACTTATCGCTCTTTTTGTAATGGCTGTAAATCTGCTGATATTCTACCTGTGTATTACCGTGGGACAGCTTTCGAATAAGTCCCGTGTGGGTATGTCGGTGCTGGTGTACTTTATACACTACGTGGCTGTAAATTTTATAGGAACTATAATTCTCAGCTTTATTATAGCAGGCTTGGGTGACAGATTCTACGAATGGTTGGAATGGTTTGTACAGGTGCATCCTATAGCATTCTTACATATTCTTTTCGGTGCAGGAGTCATAATTTGCGCATTGATAGGATTTATTTACTTTACTGTAATACGGGTAATAACCAAGAAAAAGCTGAATCTCGAGTAAATAGCGCCGTGATTTCCTATATATAAAATTAAACGCAGAGTTTTATTAATGGCTCTGCGTTTTATTATTTATTTGATTTCTTCAAAGTGAAATACCCTTGTCACAAAATCTCTCGGTGAGAAATAGGGCTGAAGACCTGCGTACATTATCGTACTTCCCATAAGTGTCTGATTTCTTTCGGGAATATAGTATTTCTTGTCGGGATCAAGTCCTCGGGGATAGATGAATTTTATTTCGTCCTTACTGTTCATCCTTCTGTAGCAGGTAAGCTTGGCCTTACTTTTGTCCTTTGATACCAGCATAAATGCGAAATAATTGCTCTCAAAGGGGTTTTCTACTCGATAAAGGTCAGAATCAAGGATAAGCTCTCTATCCTCTTTATATGCCTTTATTTGCGCTTTTACAAGCTCTTTATCTTCATCGGTAAAGAGGGTGGGGTCAAGCTCGTATCCTGTGGGACCTAAGTGAGCGATATCTGCACGAGTTTGCATATCACAGCTTCTTCTCGTTTGATGGTTCGGAACGGCGGATACGTGACAGCTCATAGAAGATACGGGATAACAGATCGAACTTCCGTACTGTATTTTCGTTCTTTCCTCGGCATCTGTATCGTCACTGGTCCATATCTGAGGAAAATAGTAAAGCATTGCGGGGTCAAAGCGTGCGCCGCCTCCTGCACAGCCCTCAAATATTATGTCGGGGTTACCGTTTACTATTCTCTCACATATGTCATAAAGACCGAGGGCATATCTGTGGGCAAATTCCTTCTGTCTTTTTTTGGGAAGGGAAAGAGTATAATTATCTGTTACGTTCCTGTTGTAATCCCATTTAACGTAATCTATCTCGTTTTCACAAATTACCTTGTTTACGGTATTTACTATATAATCACGAACGTCGCTTCGGGTAAGATCAAGCATATACTGGCGTCTTGACTTACAACGGTCTCTGCCGGGGACTCCGATGGCGTAGTCGGGATGAGCTCTGAAAAGCTCTGAATTCTCGCTTATCATTTCAGGCTCAAACCAGAGACCGAACCTCATGCCGTTTTCGTGAACTGCATCAATTACGGTTTTTAAGCCCCCGGGGAGCTTTTCTTCATATACGAACCAGTCACCGAGGCTTGAGCTGTCATCGTCACGGTGTCCAAACCAACCGTCGTCAAGCACGAAGGTGTCGATTCCGAGTCCGTTGACCGCCTTTGCCATTTCTATAAGCTTTTGGGTGTTGAAATTAAAGTAGGTACCCTCCCAATTGTTTATAACGATGGGGCGGTCTTTATTTACAAAACGGGGATTTATAAGTTTATCGCGGTAAATATCATGGAAGGCACGGCTCATTTTTCCGAGACCTTCGTTTGAATATACGATAACCGCTTCGGGGGTTTCAAGCTGCTCGCCCGGTGAAAGATGCCATTCGAAATCAAAATCGTTTATACCGCCCATGATATTACCCTTACCGTCGGAGCTACCCTCGACCTTGAGAATATATGAGGAGGAATAAATAAGATTTATTCCTATCGCTTTGCCCGATTCTTCTGTTGTATCGGGGGATACTGCGGCAATAAAGGGATTTAATGTTGCGGAAGAGGTGCATCTTTTTGTATCTATTGAAACAACACCCTTTTGCATATCGGTATATTGTATTGCTCTTTCAAAGCCCCAGGAGCCTTGAAGGGAAAGGAGCTTATAATCGGAGCGTATCAAGGGGAGATTAAAGGAATATGCACGGTCAAGAGTAAAGTTATCCGTAGAATTGTTCTTATATACTATCCTTCTTGCAATAACGGGATATTCTTCATATACCGTGTAATAAAGATCCGCGGCAAAGTGCGAAATCTCATCCTCAAGGTGAAGAATAAGGGTCCGGCCACCCGAAAGGGAAGGCATACCCGTGATTTTCGGCTTTTCGGTAAGTATTTCGTGTCCGATGTAATGAAGTCTTACAAGTCGGTCACCTGCAGGGTTGTTGACCATTAAGGTAGGCTCACGGAAGTCACCGGTTCCGTAGAAGCATATTTCGGGATTGTAATAATGGTAGCATTGGTTTCTTTCGTTAGGCATCTGTGTATAGGTCGAACCTGCACCGATGCTTTGCATATACTCCATATTCTCACGTCCGATACGCCTGCCGAAATAAAGATGCTCGGCAAAGCCTATACGGTTGATGCGAAATATATATGAAACATCCTTTGATTCAAGATAAAAATGCTTGTTTTCCGCGTTAAAATAAATTCCCATAATACGCTCCTTGAATTTGTTTGGTTTATTATAGCATATTTCTGCTTTAATTTCAACAGCAAAAAGGAACTCGATCAAACGAGTAAGTACGGTAGTGAGGCTTTTCGCGGAAAAGTGTGAAAAAAGGGCTAAAACATCGAGTTTTAGCCCTTTTTTCAATATATAGGAAATTGCGTTACTTCGGGTACTTGAAGAAGCAGAATTATGCCCGATTCATGCCCGATCATCGGTGCGGGCCGGCGCCCGCTTTTTCATTTATAGGAAATTACTACATTTCGTGTAAGTTGTTCGCGCTGCAGAAACAGGCGAAATTCGGTGCGCCCGGCGGCGCTCTTTTGAGTTAAATATCGTTTTTACAAAGATCTTCAAAGCTTTCACGGCGCAGAGCCAAATAAGATCCGTTTTTATTTATCATTACCATTGCGGGGCGGGGAATACGGTTGTAGTTGGAAGCCATAGAATAGTTATACGCTCCTGTTACGAATACAGCCGCTATATCACCGCGTACAGGCTTGGTAAGCATCATACCCTCACCGATAAGGTCGCCGCTTTCACAGCATCTGCCTGCAAGAGTACACTTGTAATCGGGAGTGAGGTTTGCCTTATTTGCGATTACCGCTTCGTATGTGGATTGATAAAGCGCGTATCTGGGATTGTCGGGCATACCGCCGTCAATAGATACGTAATTTCTGAAGCCCGGAATTTCTTTAACACCGCCAACGGTGTAAAGTGTAATACCTGCATCAGCCACGATACTTCTGCCCGGCTCCATTAGAATTTTAGGCATATTGATGCCGAGATCGTTACATTTTTTCTTAATAAGGGTAGCGATTCCGTTCAGGTTGGAGGAATAGCATATCTCGGGATCAGAATCGGTGTATTTAACACCCATGCCGCCTCCGAGATTTAATTCCTTTGCCTCAAAGGAATACTTTGCCTTCATATCCGCAATAAAGCTAAGCATAATGGTTGCCGCATCCACAAAGGGCTCGTATTCAAATATCTGTGAGCCGATATGACAATGGAATCCGCAAAGCTCGATATTGTCAAGGGAAAGGGCGAGAGCCGTAAGGCTGTCTGCCTGACCTGTTTCTATCGCTGCACCGAACTTTGAGTCAACCTTACCTGTGTTGATAGCTTCAAGAGTATGAGGATCTATTCCGGGGGTTATACGCAGGAGTATCTTCTGTGTGATGCGATGCTCACCTGCAATCAGGGAAATGGCACGAAGCTCGTCTGCATTATCGCATACGAAGTAGCCGATATTATTCTCAATACCGTATTTGATATCGAAATCGGTTTTATTATTTCCGTGGAAATAAGCTTTGGAGAGGTCAAAGCCTGCCTTTTTCGCAGTGTGCATTTCTCCCGAGGAAACGATGTCGATTCCCATACCCTCCTCGGTCATTATTTCGTATATTCTTTTAAGTGAAAGAGCCTTGCTTGCAAAGAGAGGGATAGAACCGTTACCGAAGTGCTCGTCCATTGCCTTTTTGTAGATACGGCATCTTTCGCGGATACGTTCCTCATCCATTACATATAACGGAGTACCGTATTCCTTGGCAAGCTCGACTGTGTCCATACCTGCAAAGACAAGATGCCCCTTCTCGTTTACAGAAACATTACTGCTTGTATACATTTTTATTATCCTTCAATTAAATCTGTCATGTCGTAGAAGCCTGCAGGCTTTGTAATAAGATATTCTGCCGCCGCTACAGCACCCTCCGCAAAGAGTGAACGGCTTGCCGCTTCATGCTTGATGGAGAGGGTCTGTGTGCCTGTAGATATTATAACCTCATGCTCACCTACCACATTGCCCATACGCAGAGAATGTATGCCGATCTCCTCGTTGGTACGCTTGCCGTTTTCGTGTCTGCCTATATTATAGGTGGCATTGCTTCGTATCTCCTTGATACCGTCAGCAAGCATAAGAGCTGTACCGCTGGGAACATCAAGCTTCTGATTGTGATGCTTCTCGATTATCTCGATGTTGGCATCGGGAAACATTTTTGCCGCTGCCTTACAGAGAGAGTTCATTACTGCAATGCCAAGGGAATAGTTTGCAGAGAAGAATACCGGAACCTTCTCGGATGCATCCTTTATCATCTGCTTTTCTTCATCGGTATGTGCAGTTGTTGCAACAACAACCGGTATATTACGTTCTACTGCAAATTTCATGAGATTCTCTGTTACGGTATGATGGCTGAAATCAATGATAACATCAGCCTCACCGGTGAAGTCAAAGAGATTTTCGTATATGGGAGTGCTCGAAGCCGCTACATTGTTGATATCAACAAGAGCAACTACCTCGGCATTATTCTTTGCAGAAACTATCTCGTTTACCGCCTTACCCATTCTGCCGTTGGAACCATTTATAATTACCTTCATATCTTGATACCTGCTTTTTTCATTTCAGAAACCAGTACTGCCTCGTGAGCCTCCTCCATGGGAGTCAAGGGAAGTCTGAGATAGTTCTCGCAGAAGCCCATGTGAGCCATAGCCGCCTTTACGGGAATGGGGTTCACCTCACAGAAGAGAGCGTTGCAGAGATTGAGATAATCAAACTGCATCTTGGCAGAGCCTGCCACGTCACCCTCAAAGAACTTCTTGCACATCTGAGAGGTCTCATAGGGGAGAAGGTTGGAGAGTACCGAGATAACACCCTTACCGCCAACGGAAAGTACGGGAACTATCTGGTCATCGTTACCTGAATAGATGTCGAGCTGATCACCGACGAGAGCAGCGGTCTCCACGATCTTGGAGATATTTCCGTTTGCCTCCTTGATAGCTGCGATCATGGGATGCTTTGCCAATTCAACGTATGTTGCAGGCTCGATAGAACAGCCTGTACGGGAGGGAACATTGTACAGGATTATAGGCTTGGTAGAAGCGTCTGCGATAGCATTAAACATTGTGATAAGACCCTTCTGAGTTGCCTTATTGTAATAGGGAGTTACAACAAGCATAGCGTCTGCACCAACCTCACAAGAAAACTTGGTAAGGTCGATAGCGTAAGCTGTGTCGTTAGAGCCTGTTCCTGCGATAACGGGAACTCTCTTAGCAGTTCTTTCAACCGCATAGCGGATGCACTCTCTGTGCTCCTCATCGGTTAATGTGGAGCCTTCACCTGTAGTACCGCAGATAACGAGAGCATCAATGCCGCTTTCGATCTGCCAGTCTATAAGCTTGCCGAACTTTTCATAATCAACACCGTTTTCGTTTAAGGGTGTAACAAGGGCTGTAGCCGCGCCTGTGAAAATTGTTTCTTTCTTCATTTTTCTTTCTCCGTTCAATAAAAAAATAGCCATTTACGGCTACCATAAAAATCAAATCACATAATAATGGTTTAATAATTACGATAGCACTCCGCAAAATTGCGACAGTACAAGAGATATTCTCCCTTGTCCCAGGGTAAGCACCGCCGTACTCCCCTTCGGCACCCACCCCTTTTGCCTTTGCCTTGCCTTGCGAGAGCCGTGATACAAAAGCTACTTTTGATAAGGTGCGCCTCTATCTAAACTGTATATTAACATAATATATCAAGTTTGTCAATAGTTTTAAGTGAAATGCGGGAAATAAACAAAGTGAAATTTTTTCTTCGA